>CBIHPZ010000131.1:0-8404 GCA_966211865.1 uncultured Aquabacterium sp. | reverse complement strand
TTTCTCAGGTCCGCCGGCGGGTGCTTGTCCAGCAGGTTGCGCACATACAGCGTCAGCGCCAGGTTCTTGACCCCGCGGTAGACGAAGAAGTAGTCCAGCATCGACGTGGTGTGCACGCGGCATTCGTGTGGCGCGATGCCCCGGTCGGCGCAACCGGCGGCGTCCCAGCTGTCCTTGTCGTAGTAGTCCTCGTCCAGCGAGGTCTTGCTCGAATGCCGGATCTTGAAGCCGTTGGTGAAGGGTCCCGTCGTCAGGCCGGCCGAGAGGGTGGCCGTGAGGCGCGGGTAGTCGTAGCGGCCGGCGCGGTTGTCGCCATAGCGGTTCAGCACCGTGCTGTAGGAGTAATAGTCGATCAAGTACGTGGCCAGGAAGGCTGCATCGAGCCGGCCGCCGGAGAAGCTGCTGCCGAAGGTCATGCCCAGGTCCACGCCACTGGTCTTGGTGCGCGAGACGTTCTCGAACGAACGCGTCACCGAATTCAGCGGGCCGACGGTGACGCCGTACTGCGCGCGCTCGGCGGCGCTGAAGGTCGGATCGTCGGCCACCGCCCCGCGGACGATGCTGGAGCCCGGCGGCAGCGCCTCCCCTTCCACCGAGAGCAGGTCGGACGTTTCCTTGATGCCGATCTCGTCCTTGCGCTTGATGTTCCAGTAGTCCACCGTGAAGCTGGTGCCGCGCACCGGCTCGAGCACCATGCCCAGCGAGAAGCTGCGCGATATCTCGGGCTTCAGCGCCGGGTTGTTGCCGGCGATGCCGGCGACGCTGGCCGCGCATTCGTTCTGGTCGACGATGTCGGCACGCGCCTCCAGCAGGCTCTTGTTCGGATCGCTGTCCGGCAGGCCCTCGGCGCGGGTCCGCAGGTCGGCGGCCAGCGCCTGCGCCTGCGGGCAGCGCTTGGGGTCATAGACGCCATTGCTGAAGGAGAACTTGGTCGACGGCGCGGTCTCGGTCAGGTTGGGCGCCCGGAAACCGCCTTCCACGGTGCCGCGCAGCATCAGCGCGTCGGTGGGCTGGAAGCGCAGGCCCAGCTTGGGTGACACGTGCGCCGTCAGGTGCGGGAACTTGTCCACCCGCACCGCCGCCTGGGCCTCCAGCTTCTTCGTGATGGGGATGCTCAATTCGCCGAACAGCGCGCTGAAGGTGCGCGAGCCGTTGGTGTCCGACAGGCCGAAGCCGACGATGTCGCCGGTGCGCAGGTTGGCGGTGGGGGCGATGGTGAACTTCTCGTGCCGGATGTCGAAGCCGGCGGCGAAGGACAGCGGGCCGCCGGGCAGCGTCATCAGTTCGCCCGAGAGCTTGCCGTCCCAGGCGGCCTGCGTCGTCTTGCCATCGTTGCCATAGGCCGGGAACAGCTCGCCGATGATGGCGGAGTTGTCGCCACCGATGCGGTAACCGCCGGGCTTGTTGAAGAAGTCCCTCGGCAGCGGGTCGGCGTTGTAGTCGCCGATGAGGCGCTGGAAGGCCGAGTCGCTGAAGCGGCCTCGCGAGCGGTCCTCGCTCTTCGAGCCGAGGAAGTTCAGCGCCGACTCCCAGTCGTAGTTGCCGAAGGCGCCGCGCAGGCCCACGATGGCGCGGTAGTTGTCGCTGTCCACCACGCCTTCGGACGGCGTGTCGACGAAGCGGTAGCGCAACTCGACATCGTCGATGCCGGTGGGGTTCAGCGGGTGGCCGGCGGGCAGGCCGCGCGGGTAGAAGGTCTTGCCGCGACCGGTGCTGGGGTCGCCCCAGGTGGTGATGCCGCTGGCCACGCCATACGTGGTGTACGGGCTCTGGTACGTGGTCTTGGTCTTGGCGTACAGCAGCTCGGCGAAGCCTTCCAGCTCGCCGCCCAGGCGCAGGCGGCCGGACAACAGCAGGTTCGCCCGCTCCGCCGCCGGCATGGCCTCGAAGCGGGTGTAGCGGTCGTAGCGGCAGAGGTTGCTGACGACCATGCCGGCCGGGCAGCCGGCCAGCGGGACGCCACCATTGGGTGTTATCAGGTTGCCGGGATACGAAAAGGTGGAGTACTGCGCCAGCAGCGTCTGCGGAATGCGCGCCTTGGTGACCGGGTTCATGTCGTCCAGCACGTCGCGCCACATCACGCTGTCGCGCTTGAACACCTCGAGGTTGGCGAGCAGGTTGTAGCGGTCCTTCGCGAGGTCGCCGAAGCCCGCGGTGATGCTGGCGGTGGACTGCTTGAACTGGCTGTTGCGCTCCGACTGCTCGTGCGACAGCGCCATCTGCAGGCCCTGGTAGTCGCGCCGCGTGATGATGTTGATGACGCCGGCCACCGCATCGGACCCGTAGATGGCCGAGGCGCCGTTCTTCAGGATCTCGACGCGTTCGACCGCATCCAGCGGCAGCGCGTCGAGGTTGGTGAAGACCTCGTTGTAGTCGGCCAGCGCATAGGGCGAGACGCGGCGCGAATTGAGCAGCACCAGCGTGGCCTGCTTGCCCAGGTTGCGCAGGGTGGCGCTGGAGGCGCCCGACGCGAAGGAGTTGCTGCCGCTGATGTCCGACAGCGAACTGGGCGAGGACGAGGGCAGCAATTCCAGCAACTCGCGAACCGAGCCCGCGCCACTGCGGCGGATCTCTTCGCGGTTGATGATCTGCACCGGCGACGAGGTCTCGGCATCGATGCGCTTGATGTTCGAGCCGGTGATCTCGACGCGCTGCGTGGGTGCGGCCGGCGCCGTCGTGTTCTGCGCGGAAACGACCGGCGCGGCGGCGGCCAGCGCCAGCGTGCAGGCCAGGTGGATCTTGGAACGGTGGTACACGGAATGTCTCCTCTGCGTGTGGTCCAGGGAGGACTTCCGTGCAAACACCACCAGCACGGCAACGCCCTCCGGTGCCGCGCATTCGCGCGGGCCATTTGGACATTAGCGCCAGGCAAATCCACACGCGGCGCCGTGTTGGCGCCGGGCGACAGCGGAGCGAGTAACTTAGGTTGCGGCGGACCACGACCGCGGGGGAACCCGCAAGGGTCCTCCCCAGGTCATCCCCGGCGGTGATCGACCGTGGCGCCGGCGAAGCGCGTTTCCGCCTGCTTGCGGAACTCGGTCGGGGTCATGCCCTTGATCTCGAGGAAGCGGCGGTTGAAGTTGGCCACGTTGTTGAAGCCCACCTCGTAGCAGATGTGGGTGACGTAGCGGTCCGATTCCATCAGCAGCTGGCAGGCGCGGTTGATGCGCACGCGGTTGACGAAATCGGTGAAGGTGTTGCCGGTGGCGCGGCGGAAGAAGCGGCTGAAGCGGCTTTCGCTCATGCCCAGTTCGGCCGCCACCTCGGAGGCCACCAGCGGCTGCGCCACGTTGTCGGTGAGCCGGGTGACGATGACGTTGATCTGGTCCATTTCCGCATCGTCGTCCAGGCCCTGCAATTGCACGGCGGACAGCAGGCGGTAGTCGGTGCAATGGGCCAGGTCGCTCAGGAAATCGCTGAAAGCGGCGAAGCGGCGCAGCCCGCGCGAGGCCTTGATGGTGCGCCAGTGCTGCTCGGCCCGTTCACCGAGCCCGAAGAACTCGATGCCGTGGCGCGAGCGTTCCAAGAGCGGCAGCACCTCCGCCAGTTCAGGCAGTTCGCTGGCGGCGCGCTCGATCGGCTCGTGCGGGAACTGGATGACCAGGTCGCGTTCCGGCACGCCCTGCGGCGGCAGGTCGAACGAGATCCAGTTGTGCGGCAGGCGCGGCCCGCACAGCACCAGGTGGCCGGGCTGGAAGGGCCCGATCCAGTCGCCGACGAAGGCCTTGCCCGAGCTCGCGACGATCAGGTGCAGCTCGTACTCGTCGTGGTAATGCCAGCGCGCCAGCGGCGTCGGGAAGCCGTGCGAGAGGCAGCGCACCACGCCGGCTTCTTCCGGCGGCTCGTAGCCCAGGTCCGGGCTGCGCGCATAAGGCCGCTCCAGCTCGGGGCGGCGGACCCGGGGAACGGCTGAAGCAGCGTGGCGGGTCGGCATGGCAGGAGCGGCGTGGAAGGATCAGGCGGTGAGCGGTGCGGCCTGCGGCGAGGATGCCACGAAGGCCTTCACGCGGCGAGTGGCTTCCTGCAATGCGGCCACCAGCCGTTCGTCACCCGCGAGCGGGCCCCACAGCACCTTGTCCGCCGCGAACGCCGCCACCGGGTCGGGCGCGGCGCAGATCGCATGCGCCGCGGCCGGGTCCATCGCCTGGTCCTGGTAGGCGTGCGGCAGCGCGTCCACGTGCCAGCGCTGCAGGTAGGCCAGGAACAGCGCCGGCAGCATCGCCACCGAGGCGATGGAGGCGCCGGCCCCCAGCCGGTCGCGGACGGTGGGTGCGATGAAGCCGGGGATCTTCGAGAAGCCGTCCATCGCCACACGCTGGTTGGTGTCGACGATGGCCGGGTTGGCGAAGCGTTCCAGCACCACGTCGCGGTAGGCCGCCAGGTCGATCGGGCTGGGCTGCAGCGCGGGAATGGCGTCGTCCGTCACGTACGCGTGGGCCAGGCCGCGGATGCGGGGGTCGGCCGTGCCTTCGTGGATGTGGTCCAGCCCGGTCAGCGTGCCGGCCCAGGCGATGCAGCTGTGCGTGGCATTCAGCAGCCGGATCTTGGCCTCTTCATAGGGCGCCACCGAATCCACCATCTGCACGCCCACGCGTTCCCATTCGGGCCGGCCGGCGATGAAGTCGTCCTCGATCACCCACTGGATGAAGCTCTCGCCCATCAGCGCGGCCGCATCGTCGATGCCCGTGGCCTGCTTCACGCGTTCGCGCACGTCGGGCGTGGGGCGCGGCGTGATGCGGTCGACCATCGCGTTCGGGCAGCGGGTGTTCGCTTCCACCCAGGCGTGCAGGGCCTGGTCGTTGCGGCGCTGCAGGAATTCCAGCAGGCCGCGGCGGAAGCGCTTGCCGTTGTGGCGCAGGTTGTCGCAGTTCAGCAGCGTGACGGGGCCGGCACCGGCCTGCATGCGCGCGCGCAGCAGCAGCTCCAATGCGCCATACAAGGTGGTGCCGCGCCCTTCAGGTGATAGGTCCGCGGCCAGGTCGGCAAAACCCAGGTCCAGCTTGTCGTCGGCACCGAGGTAATAGCCGGCTTCGGTGACGGTGAACGAGATGATGCGCGTGGCCGGGTCCGCCGCCAGCGCCGCCAGGCCGGCGTGGCCGGGCGCGAAAGGCACCACCTGTTCCAGCGCGGTGATGCGGGTGTACTCGCGGGTGCCCGAAGGCGACACGGTCTCCAGCGTGTAGGCGCCCTTCGAGGCCTGCAGCGCGGCGATGGTCTCGGCCATGTCGGGCCGCAGGTTGCCGCCGGCCAGGGTCCAGCGCCGGTCGCCCAGCGCCTGCAGCTGGTGCAGGTAGACGGCCTGGTGCGCGCGGTGGAAGGAGCCCAGCCCCAGGTGCAGCAGTCTCGAACGGTCGTGCATGGTCATCACAGTGCGGCCGCCGCAACCACGCGGCCCTGGGCATCGAAACGGTGGGCGGCGGCGGTGTCGAGCTTCAGCCCCACCGCGTCACCCACCTGCGAAGGGCAGCGCGCATTGAGCCGCGCCACCAGCGTGGCGCCGCGCGCGGTGGCCACGTGCACCAGCGTCTCGGCGCCCAGTGCCTCGATGAGCTCGATGCGGCCGTCGACGCCGCCGGAGCCCGCCGGCGCCAGCGACACGCTTTCCGGCCGCAGGCCGATGAAGCCGCCCGCGGGCGCCTGCAGTCCGGGCACCGGCAGCTTGTCGGCCGGCACCACGTTCATCTGCGGCGTGCCGATGAATTGCGCGACGAACTGGTTCGCCGGCCGGTCGTACAGCTCCAGCGGCGAGCCCACCTGCTCGATGCGGCCGTCGCGCAGCACCACCACGCGGTCGGCCAGGGTCATCGCTTCCACCTGGTCGTGGGTCACGTAGATGGTGGTGGCGCCGAGCTCGCGGTGCAGCTTGGCGATCTCGACCCGGGTCTGCCCGCGCAGCGCGGCGTCCAGGTTGGACAGCGGCTCGTCGAACAGGAACACCTTGGGCGCGCGCACGATGGCGCGGCCGATGGCCACGCGCTGGCGCTGGCCGCCGGACAGCTCGCGCGGCGTGCGCTGCAGGTAGGCGCCCAGGTTCAGGATCTCGGCCGCGCGCTGCACCTTGCGCTTGATCTCGGCCTCGTCCACCTTGGCCAGCTTCAGCGCGAAGCTCATGTTCTCGTACACGCTCATGTGCGGGTACAGCGCGTAGCTCTGGAACACCATGGCCAGGTCGCGCTTGGACGACGGCAGGTCGGTGATGTCGCGGCCGTCCAGGCGCAGCGTGCCGTCGCTGATGGTTTCCAGGCCGGCAATCAGGCGCAGCAGCGTGGACTTGCCGCAGCCCGACGGGCCGACGAAGACCACGAACTCGCCTTTTTCAATCGCCAGGTCGATGCCCTTGATCACCGACACCGGGCCGAAGTGCTTGGCCACCTTGTCGAGTTGCAGGAATGCCATTCAATGCTCCCAATCCAATTGCTTTGCCGCGGCCGTCACTTGACGGCGCCGAAGGTCAGGCCCTGCACCAGCTGCTTCTGGCTGAACCAGCCGAAGACGACGATCGGGGCGATCGCCATCAGCGAAGCGGCCGAGAGCTTGGCCCAGAACAGGCCCTCGGGGCTGGAATAACTCGCGATCAACGTGGCCAGGGTGCCGGCCTTGGCGGAGGTGAGGTTCAAGGACCAGAAGGCCTCGTTCCAGCTCAGCACCAGGCACAAGAGGCCGGTGGACGCCAGCGCCCCCATGGACAGCGGCAGCAGCACCTGGCGGAATTCCTGCCACAGCGTGGCGCCGTCCATGCGGGCGGCTTCCAGGATCTCGGGCGGCACGTCCTTGAAGGACGAGAACAGCATCCACACCATGATCGGCAGGTTCGACAAGGTGAAGACGATGACCAGCGCCAGCCGCGTGTCCAGCAGGTGGCTGACCTGCGCCAGCACGTAGATGGGCACCAGCGCGCCCACCGCCGGCATCATCTTGGTGGAGAGCATCCACATCAGGATGTCCTTGGTCTTCGGGCTGCGGAAGAAGGCCATGGAATACGCCGCCGGCACCGCCAGCACCAGGCCCAGGACGGTGGAGGCCACGCTGGTGATCAGCGAATTGGTGGCGTACAGCAGGTAGTCGCTGCGGGCCTGCACCTCGTGGAAGTTCTCCAGCGTTGGGGTGAAGACCAGCAGCGGCGGCACGGCAATGGCCTGCAGCTCGGTCTTGAAGGCCATCAGCACCAGCCAGCCCAGCGGGAAGAACAGCAGCAGGGAGACACCCCAGGCGGCGACGGTGCGCGCGGCCAGCGCGATCGGGAATTTCTGTGCGCGTGCCATATCAGTTATTTATCGAGGTTCTTGCCGACGATGCGGATCAGGAAGACCGCCGCGATGTTGGCCAGCACCACCGCGAACAGCGCACCGGCCGATGCCACGCCGGCATCGAAGTTCAACAGCGCCTGCTTGAAGATCAGGAAGGCCACGTTGGTGCTGGCATCACCGGGGCCGCCGCCGGTGGTGGTGTAGATCTCGGCGAAGACGCTGAGCAGGAAGATCATCTCGATCATCACCACCACCGCCACCGGGCGCGCCAGATGCGGCAAATACAGGTAGCGCAATTGCTGCAGGAAATTGGCGCCGTCCATGCGCGCGGCTTCCAATTGCTCGCGGTTCATCGACTGCAAGGCGGTGACCAGGATCAGCGTGGCGAACGGCAGCCATTGCCACGACACCATCACGATCACGCTGAACAGCGGGTGGTCGGTCAGCCAGTCCACCGGCGCCAGGCCGAAGAACTTCCACACCTGCGCCAGCACGCCGTAGATGGGATTCATCATCATGTGCTTCCACATCAAGGCATTGACGGTGGGCATGACGAAGAACGGGGAAATCAGCAGCACGCGCACGATGCCGCGGCCGGGAAACGGCTCGTCGGTCAGCAGCGCGATGACGGTGCCGAACACCACCGTGATGACGATGACGCTGCCCAACAGCAGCAGCGTATTGAGCGTGGCGGTGCCGAAAGAGGGGTCGGTGACGAAGTACTCGAAATTGGCCAGGCCAATGAAGCCGGTCTGCTCCGGCTGCATCAGGTTGTAGCGGATGACGCTGAAATAGATCGTCATCACCAGCGGCACGATCATCCACAGGAAGAGCGTGGCAATCGCCGGCGTCATCAACACCCGCGGCAGGAAACGGCTGGCGGCGGGTTTCCTGCCCGCCTTCGCCGAATTCATTGGAACCGCTCCACCGGAGTCCTTCTTGCTTGATCCGATGGCCACCACGCCAGCCGCATCAGGAGTCGCCATTGCCATCGTCCACCCTGAACATCACACCTTCTCCAACCGCCCGGCGCGTGCCGCACCGGGCCCAAGCTTGCTGGCGGCCCAGCGCGCATGGCGCACCGGGCCGCTGCCGGACTTACTTCAAATACCCGGCCTTCTTCATTTCGCGTTCGGCCGCGGCTTGCGAGGCCTTCA
>CBIHPZ010000130.1:0-8420 GCA_966211865.1 uncultured Aquabacterium sp. | reverse complement strand
CGCTGGAGCTGCACCGGGCCGCGCTGCTGGCCGACAGCGCCGAGCGCTCCGGTGTCGAGGGCGCCCCTGGCGCCGTGGCCGGCGCCTCGCGCGCCGCGCCGCTGCAGCGCCAATCCACGCCCCCGCCCGGCCTGGCGCTGCAGCTGCGCGGCGTGCGCAAGGCCTATGGCGATCGCGTGGTGCTGGACGGCGTGGACCTCGACATCGCCCCCGGCGAGTTCGTCGCCATCGTCGGCCGCAGCGGCTGCGGCAAGAGCACCTTGCTGCGCTTGTTGGCGCAGCTGGAAACCGCGGATGCGGGGACGCTCACTTTGGTTGATGGCACGCCACTGGCCCAGCGGCGCGAGTCGCTGCGCATCATGTTCCAGGACGCGCGCCTGCTGCCCTGGAAACGCGTGGTCGACAACATCGCGCTGGGCCTCACGGGCGCGGATCCGCGGGGGCGCGCGCTGGAAGCGCTCAGCCAGGTGGGCCTGGCCGAGCGCGCGGACGACTGGCCGGCGGTGCTCTCCGGCGGCCAGCGCCAGCGCGTGGCGCTGGCCCGCGCGCTGGTGCATGCGCCGCGCCTGTTGCTGCTGGACGAACCGCTGGGCGCGCTGGACGCGCTGACCCGCATCGAGATGCAGCGCCTGATCGAGCGCCTGTGGCAGCGCCACCGCTTCACGGCGCTCTTGGTCACGCACGACGTCAGCGAGGCGGTGGCGCTGGCCGACCGCGTGCTGCTGATCGAGGAACAGCGCATCGCACTGGACCGGCGGCTCGCGCTGCCGCGCCCGCGCCGCCACGGCAGCGCCGAGTTCGCGCGGCACGAAGAAGACATCCTGCAGCGCGTGCTGCGCCAGCCCGAGGGCGCCGACATCGGCCTGCGCCCGCTGCCGCCCATCGCGGCACCGCACTGGCGCTTCGCGCTCTGAAGGCGCAGGGCGCGTCCCACGCCAGACATCCGCCAGAAAAGGGCAGCGCCGCACAATCCGGCGCCATGCCCATCGTGATCCTCGCCTGCGCGCTGCTGGTCGTTGCCACGACCTTCGTGCATTACGAAGCGCTGCGCCTGCTCAACACCAGCCTGCCGCGGCTGCCGATTCCCAACCGGTCGAAGCTCATCGTCGTGATGCTGGTGGCCTTCACCGCGCATGCGCTGGAGATCGGCCTCTACGGCGGCAGTTTCTATCTGCTGGCGGGCCCGCTGGGCGCCGGCCAGCTCGGTGGCGAGGTGGGCGGCGCGCTGTCGAGCTGCCTGTACTTCTCGGCCGAGACCTTCACCTCCCTGGGCTACGGCGACCTGATTCCCAAGGGGCCGGTGCGCCTCTTGGCCGGCGTGGAGGCGCTGAACGGCCTGCTGCTGATCGGCTGGACGGCGTCCTTCACCTACCTGAGCATGGAACGCTTCTGGTCCGGCGCACCGCGCTGAGGGCCTGCGAAGCACGCCACGCCGATGAGCGCCGGCCTGGGGCCACGGGCGGCCGCTTCGGCTGCTTCACAGGCACCGACGTCCTGATGACGCACAAAAGACGCGGCCACACCGCCTTGCCGCGCGGCCTGCAGCGCCCGCGCGAAAACGCATGAGCATCGAACGAAGCCTTCGTTGCCGCGGCGCTGCCGCTCGCCAACACTGCAGTCTCCACACACGACACCCCGGGAGCACTGCATGTCCATCACCGCCATCAACGTCCGCAACCAGTTCCGCGGCCGCATCAAGGAAATCATCGAAGGGCCGGTCGTCACCGAGGTGGACGTCGAGACCGGCGCGGGCCAGATCGTCACCTCCGTCATCACGACGCGCTCGGTGAAGGAACTGGGGCTGGAGGTCGGCAAGGAGGTGATCGCCCTGGTCAAGTCGACCGAGGTGTCGATCGCGACGCTGTGAGCGCCGCTCGGCTGCCCGTCAGGGTGCGGTCCGCGCCGGGGCGAAAGGCGCGAAGCGGCGGGGCTTCCTCATGAGTGCCGCCCGGCCGTCCGAAAGCACGCGTGTCCCGCTGGGCGGGGCGGCGCGTGGCCACCAGGGCGTGGCGGCGGGCCCCGAGGTGGCGCGCGCGCCGCGGCTGCTGATCGTGCCCGGCCTGCACGACAGCGGCCCCGCGCATTGGCAAAGCTGGCTGCAGTCGCACTACCGTCACAGCCTGCGCGTGGTGCAGCGCGACTGGAGCACGCCGGACCTGGAGCGCTGGGCCGCCCGCATCGGCGCCACGCTGGACCGCGCCGGTCCGGGGCCGTGGATCGCGGCGGCGCACAGCTTCGGCTGCCTGGCCCTGGTGCGCCACCTGGCCGACCGGCCCGATTCGCCGCTGCGCGCGGTATTGCTGGTGGCGCCGGCCGAGCCCGACAAGTTCGGCCTGGCCGAGGCGCTGCCGCAACGCGCGCTGCCGCTGCCGTCGCTGCTGGTCGCCAGCCAGACCGACCCGTGGATGAGCGCCGCCAGCGCCCGCCGCTGGGCCACGCGCTGGGGCGCGCACTGGATCAACCTGGGTGACGCCGGCCACATCAATGCCGAGGCCGGCTTCGGCCCGCTGCCGCTGGCGCGGCGCTGGGTCATCGCGATGCAGCAGCGCTTCGCGCGGGAAACCCGGCCGGCGCGTGCGGGCGTGGCGGAGTGGTCCTTTGCCGTCTGAGCGGCCGCGCGCGGCCGGCGCCTTCAGCCGGCCGAACCGCGGCGCGCCGCGCCCGTGCCGCGCGCCGTGGCCGAGGCCAGCCGGGACAGGCGCTTGACGAGCGGCTCGAACAACTCGGCGCTGGTGTTGCCGTAGCCCAGCACCAGGCCGTTGTCTTCGGCGCCCGGCCGCATCGCAAACGCGGACAGCGGCGCCGGTCCCAGCTGCTGCGCCTGTGCCGCGGCGGCCAGCAGGCGGTCGTCCGGCCCGCCGGGCAGGCGAAGGACCAGGTGCAGCCCGCACTCGCCGCCGGCGATGGCGTGCGGCAGCGCGAAGTGCCGGGCCAGCGCCTGCCGCAGGGCCTGCTGCCGCTCGCGGTACAGCCGCCGCATGCGCCGCAGGTGGCGCCCGAACTGGCCGCTGTCGATGAAGTCCGCCATCGCCAGCTGTTCGACGCGGTGGCCGCCGCGCAGCAGTTCGTGGAGCGGCGCCCGCACGGCCTCGAGCAGCGCTTCGGGCAGCACCAGGAAGCCCAGCCGCAGCGCCGGAAACATGGTCTTGCTGAACGTGCCCACGTACAGCACCGGCGCGGCCTCCGTCAGCCCCTGCATGGCCGCGATCGGCTCGCCATGGTGGCGGTATTCGCTGTCGTAGTCGTCCTCGATCAGCCATGCGCCGTGGCGCCGCGCCTGCCCGATCAGTGCCAGGCGCCGCGCGATGCCCAGCACCGCGCCCGCCGGGTACTGGTGCGAGGGCGTGGTGTAGACCAGCCGCGGTGCATCGCGCTGCCAGTCGGCGGGCGTCACCTGCAGCCCGTCGGCGTCCACGCGCATCGGCCGCACCCGCAGGTCGCCGGCATGCATCGCGGCCTTGGCGCCGCGGTAGCCCGGGTCTTCCACCCAGGCCGTGTCGCCGGGGTTGGTCAGCAAGCGCACGCACAGCGCCAAGGCTTCCTGCGCCCCTTCGGTCACCACCACCTGGCCCGGGCTGCAGCGCACGCCGCGCGCCACGGCCAGGTGCTGCGCGATGGCGGCGCGCAATGCCGGCTCCCCGAGCGGATTGCCGTAGGCCAGCGCGGCGCTGCCGCCGCGCTGCAGCGCCCGGTCGATGGCGCGGCGCCATGCCGCCAGCGGAAAGTGCGCCAGCGCGGGCACGCCGGGGCGCAGCGGCAGGTCCTGCGCCGCCACCGGCACGGCCGAGGCGAACGGCGCCAGCCGGCGCGCGGTGATGCCGGTGGGCAGTGGGTTCTGCGTCGACCTGCCGGGGCTGGCGGGCGCTGGCAACGCGAGCGCCTGGCGACCGCGGCTGCGCCCCGGCGGCGGCGCGGCGCCGGACAGCGAGGTGACGGTCGTGCCGCGACGGCCAGGGTGCACGCAGCCCTCGGCCGCCAGGTGCTCGTAGACCGCGATCACCGTGTTGCGCGAGATGCCCAGCGCCTCGGCCAGCGCACGCGAGCCGGGCAGGCGGCAGCCGGGGGCCAGCGTGCCGTCGCGGATCGCGCGCCGCAGCCGCTGGTGCAGTTGCCGCTGCAGCGGCGCCGCGCCGCGGCCTCGGGACAGCGGTGCATCCAGCGGCGCGCCCGAAGCCAGGGTGGAACCGGTGCCGGTCATCGGAATGGAGGGCGGGGGTCCGCGGTGGTGTGGACCCATGATTCTTTCATTGGCTGGCACTTTTCATGGGTCCACGAGCGGCCTACCTTCTGGCACCACGCCCGACGGGCCGCGGCGAGCCCTCGCGCGGTGCGTCGGGCGTCGCAGCCCCCGCCATCACCCACGAGCCGCCGCCATGCCCCACCACCTCAATGCCTTCGGCCAGCCCGTCGGCGCGCCCCTGCCCGACTGGACCCCGCGCCCGCTGCCGCCGCGCAGCACCCTGGAAGGCCGCAGCTGCCTGCTGCGGCCGCTCGACCCCGAACGCGATGCGGCCGACCTGCACGCCGCGTTCTCACTGGCGCCGGATGGCCGCGACTGGACCTACCTGATGGTCGAACGCTTCGATCCGGCCGACGCCGCGGGCTACCGGGCGTACGCCGAGCGCCTGGCCGCCAGCAGCGACCCGCTGCAGTTCGCCGTCGTCGACCGCGCCAGCGGCCGCGCGGTGGGCACCTTGGCGCTGATGCGCATCGACCCCGCGAATGGCGTCATCGAAGTGGGCAGCGTCGCGTTTTCGCCGGCGATGCAGCGCACGGTGCTGTCCACCGAGGCGCAGTTCCTGCTGATGAAGTTCGTCTTCGACGAACTGGGCTACCGCCGCTACGAATGGAAGTGCGACAGCCACAACGCCCCTTCCCGCCGCGCCGCGGCACGGCTGGGCTTCCAGTTCGAGGGCGTGTTCCGCCAGGCCGTGGTCACCAAGGGCCGCAACCGCGACACCGCGTGGTTCTCCATCATCGACGCCGAGTGGCCTGCGCGGCGCGCCGCGTTCGAGCGCTGGCTGTCACCCGACAACTTCGACGGCCAGGGCCGCCAGCGTGCGCCGCTGGCCGC
The DNA here is from genome assembly GCA_966211865.1 of uncultured Aquabacterium sp. GTDB lineage: Bacteria > Pseudomonadota > Gammaproteobacteria > Burkholderiales > Burkholderiaceae_C > Pseudaquabacterium. The sequence goes on along the minus strand of CBIHPZ010000130.1, from coordinate 3,346 downwards.
GTCTCTTGGTGCCTAGGATGGGGCGCGGCTCGCGCGCTCAGAGCGTGAAGTCGTAGTCGATCGTCAGCGGCGCGTGGTCGGAGAAGCGCTGGTCGAGGTAGATGGCCTCGCGCTTCGCGTGCGCGGCGATGCCGGGCGTCGCCAGGTGGTAGTCCAGCCGCCAGCCCACGTTCTTGGCCCACGCCTGGCCGCGGTTGCTCCACCAGGTGTACTGCTCGGGGTGCGGGTTCAGGCGCCGGAACACGTCCACCAGGCCGGCCTCTTCCAGCAGGCGCGTCATCCACGCGCGCTCTTCGGGCAGGAAGCCGGAGTTCTTCTGGTTGCCCTTCCAGTTCTTCAGGTCGATCTCCTTGTGGGCGATGTTGATGTCGCCCACCAGGATGAACTCGCGCTCCGCCTTCAGCGCCAGCAGGTGCGGGTACACGATGTCCAGGAAGCGGAACTTGGCGGCCTGCCGGTCCTCGCCGGAGGACCCGCTGGGGAAGTAGCAGCTGATCAGGCTCAGCTTGCGAGCGGGTGTGTCGAAGCGTGCCTCGATGTAGCGGCCCTCGGCGTCGAATTCCGGGTTGCCGAGGCCCGCGATCACCGCGCTGGGCGCGCGGCGGGTGTACAGGCCGACGCCGGAGTAGCCCTTCTTCTGCGCGAAGTGGAAATGCCCCGTCATGCCGGCGATGGACTCGAAGCGGCCGGCCACGTCCTCGGCCTGGGCCTTCACTTCCTGCACCCCCATACAATCGGCGCCCACGCTTTCCGCCCAGGCAACGAGGCCCTTGTTGGCCGCCGAGCGGATGCCGTTCAGGTTCAGCGTGACGAGACGAAAAGCCAAGGGTGACTCCAGCAATGCAATCCGCAACGGCCTCCACTTCCACCGACACGCTGGCGCAAGACTTCGTCCGTTTCGCGGTCGAAGCCGGTGTGCTGCGCTTCGGGGAGTTCAAGACCAAGGCCGGGCGGCTGTCGCCCTATTTCTTCAATGCCGGCCTGTTCGACGACGGCGCCAAGCTGGGCCGACTGGCGGAATTCTATGCACGCCGCCTGCTCGATTCCGGCCTGCAGTTCGACATGCTCTTCGGCCCCGCCTACAAGGGCATCACCCTGGCCGCGGCCATCGCCATCGAGCTGGCGCGGCTGGGCCGCAACGTGCCCTACGCCTACAACCGCAAGGAAGCGAAAGACCACGGCGAGGGTGGAAACCTGGTCGGCGCGCCGGTGCGCGGCCGCGTTCTGATCGTCGACGACGTGATTTCGGCAGGAACCTCGGTGCGTGAATCCATCGCGATGATCCAAGCCGCCGGCGCCACCCCCGCCGGCGTGGCGATTGCGCTGGACCGCCAGGAAAAGGCGGCCGAAGGCGGCACCGACCTGCCCTGGTCTGCCGTGCAGTACGTGCGCGACCAGCTGAAGCTGCCGGTGGTGGCCGTGGCGACCCTGGGCGACCTGATGCAGGTGCTGCAAGGCACCCGCGACGCCACGCTGGGCGCGCACGCCGCCAACGTGGCCGCTTACCGTGACCGTTATGGCGTGGCCGCCGCGGGGACCTGAAGTGGCACCGCAGGTCCGCGCCTGGGTCGTGCTGGCGGGTGCCGCGCTGGCAGGGCCGGCCTGGGCGCAGTCGCAGCCCGGCGTGCCCGCATCCGGCGTGGGCATCTACACCTGCGTCGACGACCAGGGCCGCAGGCTGACGTCCGACCGCCCGATCCCCGCCTGCACGAACCGCGAGCAGCGGGTGCTGAACAAGGACGGCTCGCTGCGCCGCGTGGTGCCGCCGACCATGACCGCCGAAGAGCGCGCCGAGCGTGAAGCGGCGGAGCGCCGTGCCGAGCTGCAGCGCGCCGCGCAGGCCGATGCCGTGCGCCGCGACCGCAACCTGGTGGCGCGCTTCCCCAACGAGGCGGCGCACAACAAGGCGCGCGAGGCCGCGCTGGACGCGGTCCGTTCCGCGATGAAGGCCACCGAGCAGCGCCAGGCCGAACTGGCCGCCGCGCGCAAGCCGCTGGACGACGAGGCCGAGTTCTACAAGGGCAAGTCGATCCCGATGCGGCTGAAGCAGCAGATCGACGCCAACGACGCCGGTGTCGAGGCGTCGAAGGTCGCCGTGGCCAACCAGCAGGCCGAGATGGTGCGCATCAACAAGCTCTACGACGAAGAGCTGGCGCGCCTGCGCAAGCTGTGGGCCGGCGCGCCCGCCGGCTCGGTGCCCGTCACGCCGGTGTCGACGCCGAAGACGCCCTGAGGGCGCACTGCAGGCGCCGTGATGGCGTGGTGACCCTGTGGTGATCGCGCGGTGATTGGCGCCGGAGACTCCGGCGCCGGTCGCGCCGCACTGCGGCCAGAGGTCGCACCGACGAGCCGCCCCGAACAGGCGCCCGCGGCGGGCTCAGGCGTGCCACGCAGCGCCAGGGCCTGATCCCCGGCGTGCGCGCCATGCCGTTCAACCCAGCCGCTTCTTCAGCAGCTCGTTCACCTGGGCCGGATTGGCCTTGCCGCGGCTGGCCTTCATCACCTGGCCGACCAGGGCGTTGAAGGCCTTCTCCTTGCCGGCGCGGTATTCCTCGACCGACTTCGGATTGGCCGAGACCACCTCGTCGACGATCTTCTCCAGCGCGCCGGAGTCGTTCATCTGCTTGAGGCCCTTGGCCTCGATCACCGCGTCCACATCGGTCGACTCGCCCGACCACAGCGCCTCGAACACCTGCTTCGCGGCATTGTTGGAAATCGTGCCGTCTCCGATACGGCGGATCAGCGCGGCCAGCGTGGCGGCCGGCACCGGGCTGGCGTCGATAGCGCGCCCTTCCGCATTCAGCCGCCGCGCCACCTCGCCCATCAGCCAGTTGGCGACCAGCTTCGGCGCCTGGCAGGCATCGCGCGCGGCCTCGTAGTAACGCGCGAAGGCCAGGCTCTGCGTCATCATCGCCGCGTCGTACGCCGGCAGCCCGTCCTCGCGCTGGAAGCGCTCGGCCATCGCGCCCGGCAGCTCGGGCATCTCGGCCTTCACGCGCTCGATCCACTCGGGCGCGATCACCAGCGGCGGCAGGTCGGGGTCGGGGAAGTAGCGGTAGTCGTGCGCGTCTTCCTTGGTGCGCATCGCGCGCGTCTCGCCGGTGTCCGGGTTGAACAGCACCGTGGCCTGCTGGATCGCGCGCCCGTCCTCGATCTCTTCGATCTGCCAGTTGATCTCGAACTCGATCGCCTGCTGCATGAAGCGGAAGGAGTTCAGGTTCTTGATCTCGCGGCGCGTGCCGAACGCGGCGCCCGGCTTGCGCACCGAGACGTTGGCATCGCAGCGGAAGCTGCCTTCCTGCATGTTGCCGTCGCAGATGCCCAGCCACACCACCAGCGCGTGCAG
>CBIHPZ010000129.1:0-8423 GCA_966211865.1 uncultured Aquabacterium sp. | reverse complement strand
GACGTCGGACTGCGGGTGCTCAAGCTGTTGCGCGGGCGTTGTCGCGTGCTGGCCTTGACCTCGACGCCGGACCGCGTGGCTGGATTGCGTGCCGCGGGCGCGGTGCCGCTGGTCGGCAACCTGGATGAACCGGCCACCCTGGGCCGCCTGGCCGCGCTGGCCGATGCAGTGTTCCACCTGGCGCCACCGCCATCCCACGGCGCGACGGACCGTCGCACGGCGGCCTTGCTGTCGGCCCTGGCCCGCGGTGGACGCGTGCGGCAGCTTGTCTATGCAAGCACCACGGGCGTCTATGGCGATGCGGGCGGCGCCTGGCTGGACGAGACGAGCCCGCTGCGCGCCGCCACCGACCGAGCCCGCCGCCGCGTGGACGCCGAGCGCCGCGTGCGCGGCTTCGGCCACACCACCGGCGCCACGGTGAGCATCCTGCGCATCCCCGGCATCTACGCGCTGGACCGTGACGGTGGCGACCCACGCGATCGCCTGCGCCGCGGCACGCCGGTGTTGCGCGCGCAGGAGGACGTGCACACCAACCACATCCACGCCGACGACCTGGCGCGTGCCTGCGTGGCGGCACTTTGGCGCGGCCGGCCGCAGCGCATCGTCAACGCCTGCGACGACACGGAGCTGGCGATGGGCGACTATTTCGACCTCGTGGCCGACCTCGCGGGCCTGCCGCGGCCCCGGCGCGTGGCGCGGGCCGAGGCGGCAGCCGAGCTGTCGCCGATGCAGATGAGCTTCATGGGCGAATCACGCCGCTTGCGCAACCGGCGGCTGAAGGAAGAGCTGGGGCTGCGGCTGCGCTACCCCACGGTGCGCGAGGGGCTGGCCGCGCTGATTGCGCGTTAGATGCCCTGCGCCCGCTTCAGCGTCTTCATGCGGTCGACGCTGAAGACGTGAACCGTCTGGGCCTGGCCGTCGCGCTGGATGTCCAGCACCACCTCGCGTTCCGGCGCCCCGCCGGACCACAGCTGCAGCCACAGCTCTTCCAGGGCGCTCACGTCGCGGCCGTCGATGCGCACGATGCGGTCCCCGGGCTGCAGGCCGGCCACGTCGGCGGGGCTGTCGTCGTTGACACGCACGATGCGCACGCCGCCGTCGTGCTCCACGCAGTTGATGCCGATCCACGCCCGCTTGCTGGAAGCGCCCATGCCCACCTTCAGCATGTCGTCGTAGATCGGTCGCAGCAGGTCGATCGGCACGAACATGTTGCCCGGCAGGCGCTCTTCATCGCCCGCGGCATCGGTGACGAAGAGCGAGCCGATGCCCACCAGCTCGCCCGCGATGTTGAAGAGCCCGGCGCCGCTGTGGTCCCGCCGTGGCGGCGTCGTGAAGAGCGCGCCGGGGATGTGGTACTCCCAATAGCCCGAGAACGGGCGCTTGGACACCAGCCAGGCGGCGCTCACCGCGCCGTCCTCGCCGCCGCTGGCGATCATCAGCCCCTCGCGCGGGCGCAGTGAATCGGCGCGCCCCAGCGGAACCGGTTCGATGCCCAGCGGCGCCAGCGCCTGCACCAGGCCGAAGCCGGTCGCCACGTCGTAGCCCACGGCGCGGGCCGGGATCGTGCGGTCGTCGTCGGTGACGATCTCGACCTGCTCGGCTTCGAGGATCAGGTAGCCGATGGTCAGCACGAGCCCGTCGCGGCCGATCACGACCCCCGAGCCTTCGCGGTCCTGTCCCAAGGTGCGTGCGGATCGGGCGCCTTCGACCGCCGTGACCTGCACGCCGACGACCGCCGCCTGGGCCCGTTGCAATGCGCGCGAGGCGGCGCTCATGTCCGCCGGCGGGGGCGGCGCGGCCACGGCTTCGGCGGTGCTGCCGAGCGCTGGCCACAAGGCCAGCAGGCTTGCCGCGACCAGCGCGAGCAAGGTGGTCCAGAACGACGCGGGAACCCGCGCCCTTGGCGCCTTCTTCACGACACGCTCCCGAAGCGATGCCTGTGCGGGAGCATGAACCGATCGGGCACCTGACCACCATCCGGGGTTATTCCCGGGCGGCCGTGGCGGCGCGGCGTGCGCGCCGGGGGCGGATCAACGCCGCCGCTTGCCGCCGAAGGGCAGGCGGCCGCGCCAGTAGCTGATCATCAGCCAGGCGCCGAGCATGCCGCCGAGGTGGGCGAAGTGGGCGACGTTGCCGGTGCCCATCACGCCGAAGAGCAGTTCAAGCCCACCGAACACCGCCACATAGGTACGCGCCTTCATCGGGATCGGCGGGATGAGCGGCATGATGATGCGGTTCGGGAACAGCATGCCGAAGGACAGCAGCAGCCCGAACAGCGCGCCCGAGGCGCCCACCGTGTAGCTGCGGCTGCCACTGATCAGCGCCACGGCCATCTGCACCACGGCGGCCGCCAGCACGCTCGCCAGCAGCATGTGGATGTAGCGCTTGCGCCCCCACAGGTTCTCCAGTTCGCCGCCGAACATCCACAGGCCGAACATGTTGAAGAACAGGTGCGTCGGCGAACCATGCAGGAACGCGTAGGTGACGAGCTGCCAGGGCCAGAAGTGGCCGCTGTTGATGCCCCAGAGCGCGAACAGCCCCTCGATGTAGGCGAACGGCAGCAGCAGCTGGACGCAGAAGATCGCCGTGCAGACCAGCATCAACGCCTTGGTGACCGGTGGCAGAGGAGGCATCGGGCGGGCAGCAGAGTGGGGAGTTGGTGCCCTCGGCCAGACTCGAACTGGCACGCCTTGCGGCGGCGGATTTTGAATCCGCTACGTCTACCGATTTCGTCACGAGGGCTGCGTTGCACGCGGGGTGCAGCGAGGGCGCGGATTATTGCATGCGCTCTTCGGCGCCCCCGACCAACAGCGCGGGCGGGCCGTGCGATATCCCCGCACCGCAACCATCCCGCGGCTGCGACGACAATGCCCGCCGGAGGTAGTGATGTCCCAGCGCGAGTACCCGACCATCGAGGATGTGATTGGCCGAACGCCATTGGTGCGGCTGCAACGCGTGCCAGGCGCCGCGAATGCGGAGCGCGGCAACGTGATCCTCGGCAAGCTCGAGGGCAACAACCCCGCCGGTTCGGTCAAGGACCGCCCGGCCATGAGCATGATCCGCCGCGCCGAGGAGCGTGGCGACATCAAGCCGGGCGACGTGCTGATCGAGGCCACGTCGGGCAACACCGGCATCGCGCTGGCCATGGCCGCTGCAATCCGGGGTTATCGCATGGTGCTGATCATGCCCGAGGACCTGTCGGTCGAGCGCGCCCAGACCATGAAGGCCTTCGGCGCCGAGCTGATCCTGACCCCGCGCTCCGGTGGCATGGAGTACGCCCGTGACCTGGCCGAGCAGATGCAGCGCGAGGGCAAGGGCCGCGTGCTGGACCAGTTCGCCAATGGCGACAACCCGCGCATCCACTACGAGACCACCGGCCCGGAGATCTGGGAAGACACCGGCGGGCGCATCACGCATTTCGTCAGCGCCATGGGCACCACCGGCACCATCACCGGCGTGGGCCGCTACCTGAAGGACAAGGGCACCGGCGTGCGCATCGTCGGCGCACAGCCGGCCGAAGGCTCGCGCATCCCCGGCATCCGCAAGTGGCCCGAGGCCTACCAGCCGAAGATCTACGACCCCCAGCAGGTCGATGAGCTGGTGCTGGTGAACCAGGCCGATGCCGAGGAGATGGCGCGGCGCCTGGCGCGCGAGGAAGGGCTGTTCGCCGGCATCTCCGCTGCCGGCGCGGCCTGGGTGGCGCTGCAGCTGGCCGAGCAGGTGCGCAACGCGACGATCGTCTTCGTGGTGTGCGACCGCGGCGAGCGCTACCTGTCCACCGGCGTGTTCCCTGCCTGAGCGGGCGGCGCGATGGCACAGGACTACCGGTTCTGCCCGCAATGTGCCACTGCGCTGGCGCAGATCGAGCAGTTGGAAGACGGCGGCCCGAAGAGCCGGCTGCGCTGCCCCGCCTGCCACTGGACCCACTGGAACAACCCGACGCCGGTGCTGGCGGCGATCGTGGAATGCGCCGACCGCGGCGGGCAGCTGCTGCTGGCCCGCAACGCGGCGTGGACCGCGCGCATGTTCGGCCTCATCACCGGCTTCATGGAAGCGGGCGAAACGCCAGAGGACGGCATCCGCCGCGAGGTGGCCGAGGAAACGTCGCTGGAGGCGCTGTCGACGAGCCTGGTTGGCGTCTACGACTTCCAGCGCATGAACCAGGTCATCATCGCGTACCACGTGCAGGCGCGCGGCGAGATCCGCCTGTCGCCCGAGCTCGCCGAGTACAAGCTGTATGCGCCGGCCGACGTGCTGTGCTGGCCCGCCGGCACCGGCTACGCGCTGGCCGACTGGCTGCGCAGCCGCGGCCACGAGCCGCGCTTCATGGAATGGCCGCGAAAGCCGGTCTGACGACTGGCGGCCCGACAAACGAACGACGAGGACGACACGCCGAGATGGACGCCCAGAAGGAACTCGACACCCGCGGCCTGAACTGCCCGCTGCCCATCCTGAAGGCCAAGAAAGCGCTGGCGGACATGGCCAGCGGCGAGGTGCTCAAGGTGCTGGCCACCGACCCCGGCTCAGTGCGCGATTTCCAGGCCTTTGCCCGCCAGACCGGCAATGAGCTGCTGGAGCAGAACAAGGCGGGCGACGAGTTCGTGCACTTCCTTCGCCGCAAGTGAGCCGCGGCGCCGGCCGCGCGTCCTGGCGCGCGGTTGCGGCAGGCCCTCCCGCGCACCCTCCGGCGTCCGCCACCCGGCACGCCCGATTACAGCGGCAGGCCTTTGAGGAACTCGCGGAAGCCCGCGCCCAGCTGTGGGTGCTGCAGCGCCAGTTCGACGTTCGCCTGCAGGAAGCCCTCCCGGCTGCCGCAGTCGTAGCGGCGTCCTTCGTAGCGGTAGGCGAAGACCTTCTCGCGGCGCAACAGTGACGCGATGCCGTCGGTGAGCTGGATCTCGCCGCCCACGCCGCGTGGCTGCGTGGCGATCTCATGGAAGACGCCAGCGGTGAGGATGTAGCGCCCCGCGACGCCCAGGCGTGAAGGCGCTTCTTCCGGCGCCGGCTTTTCGACGATGCGCTGCACGTCCACCAGCTGATCGGTGACCTGGTGGCCGGCCACGATGCCGTAGCGGCGCGTGTGCTCGGGCGGCACTTCCTGCACCGCGATGATGGAGGCACGCCACTCGGCGAACTGTTCCACCATCTGCTTGAGGATGGGCTTCGAATGCACCATCAGGTCGTCGGCCAGCAGCACGGCGAAGGGCTCGTTGCCGACCAGGCGCTGGCCGCACAACACCGCGTGGCCCAGGCCCAGGGCCTGCGCCTGGCGCACGTAGATGCACTCCATGTCGTCCGGCTTGACGCTGCGGACGATCTCCAGCAACTCGGCCTTGCCCGCTTGTTCGAGGGCTACCTCCAGCTCGAACGTCATGTCAAAGTGGTCTTCGATGGGGCGCTTGTGGCGGCCGGTGACGAAAATCATCTCGCGCACGCCGGCGGCGTAAGCCTCCTCGACCGCATACTGGATCAGCGGCTTGTCAACGACCGGCAGCATTTCCTTCGGCTGGGCCTTGGTGGCCGGAAGGAAACGGGTGCCGAGACCGGCCACGGGAAAGATCGCCTTCTTGATCAACATCTGCTTACATAGAATGGGGCCGCTTGAAAACCATTCTTGCATGCGTTGTGTGAGCTGAACGAAGCCACCCTGGAGCCTGCTGGCAGATGGATGTCCTGATCGTCGAACCGCTGGATCCCGAGGTGATGCACTGGCTCGTCGCGCGCCACGCCGTGCGCTACGCGCCCGACCTGGCCCGTGAGCCGCGGGCATTCCGCCAGGCGCTGTACAACGTCCGCTCGCTGGTCATTCCGCCCTCCGTCGCGCTGGATGCCGATGCGCTGCACCACGCGCCGATGCTGCGCGCGGTCGGCCGGGTCAGCGCCGGGGCGGAGAACATCGACGTCGATGCCTGCGCCCGCGCCGGGGTCGAGGTGGTGCGGCCGAGCAACGCCACCGCGGCCGCAGAGGCCGAGTTCATCATCGGCGCCTTGCTGCAGATGCTGCGCCGCGTGCCGGTGGTGAATGCCGAAGGCCTGCTGGTCGGGCGCGAACTGGGCGGATCGACGATCGGCCTGGTCGGCATGACGCCCGCCGCGCGCCCGCTGGCGCAACTGCTCGGTGCCTTCGGTGCCCGCGTGGTCGGCTACGACCCCGCGGTGCATGCCTCGGATGCCTTGTGGCACCGCTGGAAGGTGGAGCCGGTGGGCCTGCGCGAGCTGCTGGAGGAGAGCGAAGCGGTGAGCGTGATGCTCAACTACTTCACGCGTTATCACGGCCTGCTGGGCGAACGCTTCCTGCCGTTCTGCCGGCCGAACCAGGTGATGGTCTGCATCGCACCGTCCAGCGTGTTTGACGAGGCCGCGCTGGCCGAGGTGCTGGGCACCGGCCGGGTGGCGGCGGTGTGGTTCGACAGCCTGGAGCCCGGCATGCTGGAGCCGGGCCGGCCGCTGCACGACATCGACACGCTGCAGATCACGCCCCGCGTCGCCAGCACCACGCGTGAATCGCGGGTGCGCAGCGCCTGGGGCGTGGCGCGCCGCATCGACGAGCTGCTGACGCTGCCCGCCGCGCGGCCCGGCCTCAGGGCGCTCGACCCGACAGACGATCCGCTTGATCTTGCAGCCGGCGCAGCGTCTGCTTGAAGTCGGCCACGCGCTGGCGCATCTGTTCCACCACCTCGGCCGGCGCACGCGCGACGAAGCTTTCGTTGCCCAGCTGCTTCTCGGCCTTGGCGATCTCGGCCTCGATGCGGGCGATCTCCTTCGCCAGCCGCGCCTTCTCGGCCTCGATGTCCACCTCGACGTGCAGCGCGAGGCGTGCATCGCCCACCACCGCCACCGGTGACAGCCCGGCCGCCTGCGCGAAGGCGGCCTCCTCGCTGAACACCTTCACCTCGGCCAGCTTCGCCAGCACCTTCAGCGCCGGAGCGGCTTGTTCGATGAACGCCGTGTTGCCGATGGCGTAGAGCGGCTTGCGGTCGGCGGGCGACAGGTTCATCTCGCTGCGCAGGCTGCGCACCGCGGCCACCAGCGACTTCAGTTGCGCCACCCACGCGTCCGCCGCGGGGTCGATCTTTTCCAGCTGCGCCTCCGGGTAGGCTGCGGTGGCGATGGTGTCGGTGGACTTGCGGCCCGCCACCGGCGCCACCGTGTCCCACAGCTCGGCGGTGATAAAGGGCGCCACCGGGTGCAGCAGGCGCAGCACGACTTCCAGCGTGCGGATCAGCGTGCGGCGGGTGGCGCGCTGCTCGGCCTCCGTCCCGTTGGCGATCTGCACCTTGGCGATTTCCAGGTACCAGTCGCAGTACTCGTCCCAGACGAACTGGTAGATGGCGGACGCGACGTTGTCGAGCCGGTAGTCGGCGAAGCCCTGCGCCACCGCCGCTTCCACGCGTTGCAGCTCGCCGCTGATCCAGCGGTCCGCCTGGCTGAACGACATGTACCCGTGGAAGGCACCACCGGGTTCGCAATCGGCCTTCGTGTGCTCCTTCAAGCCGCAGTCCTGGCCTTCGCAGTTCATCAGCACGAAGCGGGTGGCGTTCCAGAGCTTGTTGCAGAAGTTCCGGTAGCCCTCGCAGCGCTTGGAATCGAAGTTGACGCTGCGGCCCAAGGTCGCCATGGCGGCGAAGGTGAAGCGCAGCGCGTCCGCGCCATAACCCGGAATGCCGTCGGGGAATTCCTTCTCGGTGGCCTTGCGCACCTTGGGCGCGGTCTCGGGCTTGCGCAGACCCGTGGTGCGCTTGTCCAGCAGCGGCCCCAGGGCGATGCCGTCGATCAGGTCCACCGGGTCCAGCACGTTGCCTTCGCTCTTGCTCATCTTGTGGCCGTGCGCATCGAGCACCAGGCCGTGGATGTAGACGTGGCGGAACGGCACCTTGCCCGTGAAGTGCTTGGTCATCATGATCATCCGGGCGACCCAGAAGAAGATGATGTCGTAACCCGTGACCAGAACGGAGGAGGGCAGGAAGAGGTCCTGCTCGATGGTCTTCTCCGGCCAGCCCAGCGTGGAGAAGGGCACCAGGGCCGACGAATACCAGGTGTCCAGCACGTCGTCGTCGCGCTTCAATGGGCCGGTGTAGCCGGCGGCCTGGGCCTTGGCGCGTGCTTCTTCTTCCGAACGCGCGACGAACAGCTCGCCGCCCGTGCCGTACCACGCAGGAATCTGGTGGCCCCACCACAGCTGGCGGCTGATGCACCAGTCCTGGATGTTCTTCATCCACTGGTTGTAGGTGTTGACCCACTGCTCGGGCACGAACTTCACCTCGCCCGAGGCGACCACGTCGATCGCCTTCTGCGCGATGCTCTGGCCGTCGCGGCCGGGCTTGCTCATGGCCACGAACCACTGGTCCGTCAGCATCGGCTCGATGACCTGGCCGGTGCGGGCGCAGCGCGGCACCATCAGCTTGTGCTTCTTGGTCTCGACC
>CBIHPZ010000128.1:0-8500 GCA_966211865.1 uncultured Aquabacterium sp. | reverse complement strand
GCGGGCGCCGCGGCGGCCGTGGCGCTGGGGCCGGGTTGGCTGATAACGCGCAACTGGATCGTCACCGCCGTGCTGCCCTGGGCCCAGCTCAGTTCGTTGCTGCCGTCGGCCAGCTTGCGGCGCTCGGCGGTCTCGAACATGCGCTGCAGGCCGAAGCGGCCGGGCACGTTCAGCAGCTCGATGCTGCGGCCATCGACCGTGACACCGGTGATGCGCGCCCCCGGCTGCCCCGTGCCGGGCCAGACAAAGGGCGTCCACACCGCGGCGCCGTTGCGGTAGCGCAGCACCTGGCCATCGATCTCCACGGTGTACTCCGCCAGGCCCGGCGCACCGTGCGGCAGGATCTGGAAGCTGGTCTGCGCGGCAGCAGGTGCCGCGGCCGCGCCGGCACTGGCACTGCCCGCACCCCCGGCCGCGCCGTCCAGCGGCGCCACCCAGGCGCCGAACTGCGCGACGAATTCGGGCCGCAGGCGCACGCTCATGTCCAGCCAGGTGCGTGGCGCAATGCTGTCGCCGCGGCGCACCACCAGCGGCCCCAGCGCCTCGTCGGCGAACTTGGCCACCGCGCCCTGCGGGCCGAAGACCTTGGCGATCTCCTGCGGCACGGCTTCCATCTTGGAGTTGGCATCGAAGGGGTACTTGGTGGCCAGGCCGCGCTGGAAGGGCTCGTGCACCTGGGCCACCCAGGCACGGTTCAGCTCGGTTTCCGCGGGACCGACGAGCACCGCGAAGCTCTGCATCAGCGGCCGCAGCAGCAGCGGGCGCAGCGCGGCGCGGGCGCTGTCGGTCATGCCGGCCAGCATCTGTTCCTCGACCAGGCGCACCGCGTCGACCAGCTCGGACTGGCTGCCTTCCAAAGTACTCGCCATCAGCTTGCGCGCGGCCGGGCCGGGATCGCCCTGCGCGGCGATCTGGTTGAAGCGCGTGCGCACGCCGCCCAGCGCCTTCAGGTAGTCGTTGAAGAGCGGCGCAGCGCTGTCGCGCGGGGCCATCAGCTTGTGCAGCGCCGCGAACTCGCGGCCGATGGGGCCCATCGGCACGCTGCCGTTGGCGCCGGTGACGTCGACCTTGACCTCCACCCGCGACGGCGCCTGGCGCAGGATGCTTTGCTTGAACCACTCGACCATGCCGGTCTGCACCTTGGACAGGCGGTCGTTGAGGATGGTCGGGTTGTCCCACGAGGTCTGGTCGTTGAGCGTCATCAACACCTTGCGGATCGGCGATTCGCCGGCATCGCCCAGCTTGTTCATGTGCTGCACCGCGGCGCCGAAGCTGTCGAACTCGACCACGGCAATGCCCTGGATGAAGCGCTGCCATTCGCGCACGTACTCGGCCTTGTACAGCTCGGTCAGGGCCTTGCGGATCTGGTCCGGGCTGCCTTCCAGGGTCAGGTCGTCCCGCGCGGCGGTCTGCAGCACCCAGTCGGTGCTTTGCAGCTCGCCCTGCGCGGCGTCCTTGAAGGCCTTCTCGATGTAGCCGTCCCAGGCCTCGCGGGTGAAGGTGCCGGACACCACCGCGCTGCCGGCAACGGTGCCCCGGCCCGACTCGCCGACGATGTTGGCCACCGTGACCTGCGCAAAGCGGGTGGAGGCGCGGGCCTTGACCTCGGCGTACACGCGTTCACGCGCGGGCATGCCGCGCATCACGCGCTTGAGCTGCGTGCGGGTGTTGTCGACCAGCGTGAAGTTGCTGTCCAGCGTGGGGAAGGCCGGGTCCTGCAGCTGCGCCATCGCGAAGCTGATCATCCCTTCCGCCTTGCGCTTCATCTGCTCGGCCGGCATGCTGCCGCGCTGGGTCTCCAGCCAGCCGCGCCAGAAGCGCGCCACCTGGTCCTTCAGGTGGCTGGGCTCCATGCGCTGGCGTTCGGCCAGCATCAGGTAGGTCTTCAGCGCGTTGTAGGCGTCCTCGACGTCCGTGGGCGATGCGTCTGCATAACGTGAAACAGGTGCGGCCAGGCCCGCGCTGGCCGCGGCAGGCACCACCGCCTGGGCGACGACAGGCCGAAGTGCCGGCGCGCTGGCGGCCTGGCCACCGGTGGGCAGCAGCACGAAGCCGCTGCCCGCCGCGACCGGCTGCACGGCGTTGCCAGCGGTCGCCACCCGCGTGCTGGACAGGCCCGGCGCGCCGGACTCGGGCGGGCGGGTGAGCGGCTGCAGCTCCGCGGCATGGGCATTCACCTCGCCCAGGTAGCCTTCGATCGCGCGCGCCACCGGCTGCAGCATCACCTGCTTCAGCCCGGCGTAGTACTCCTGGCGCAGCTTGGCCTCGATGACGTCGCCCTGGTACAGCCCCAGGCCGAGGCCCAGCGGCCGGCTCTTCTGCCAGGCGGCGAGCTGCTCGATGCGGTACTGCAGCACCTCCAGGGCTTCCATGCGCGCGCCCAGGTCCACCCGCTCGGCCTGCAGCCGCGCGGCCTTGGCGAGATCCGCCTGCACGTCCTGCATCAGCTGCCGGTTGCCCAGGTAGGTCCAGCTCCAGCCGGCCAGCACCAGCGCCAGCACCGACACGCTGGCGGCGAAGGCGACGATGCGCAGGCGCTGCTTGCTGCGGCTGGCGTACTGCCGCACCAATTGCTTGTCAGCAAAGATCACGCGCTGGAACAGGTCCTTGAGGAAGAAGCCGTTGGCGGCGACGACGCGGGCCGTGGTGCGTTCGCGCCGCGCACCCAGCGCGAACTGGCGCGCCACCTCTTCGCTGGCCTTGCTGTTGGCCGAGCCTTCCTGCACCGCGCTGGTGAAGTAGAAGCCGCGGAACACCGGGCGGAACTGGTACGGGTTCTCCTCGAACAGCGTGGCGATGAAGGCGCGCAGCGCCGGCTTCGCGGCCGCGAATTCGAGCGGGAAGGTGAGCAGGCCGGGCGGCAGCGCCTGGCCACGCTGCAGCGACATGCGCGCCACCGCGATTTCCTTCAGCCCGTCGCGCAGTTCGTCGAAGTGGCGGTCGAAGGCGGCCACCGCGTCCACCCGCACCGGGCCGTTGCCCAGCGCCGACTTCTCGGCCTCGAACGGCAGCGTGGCGCCCCAGATGCGGTCACGCTCGGCGCGGTCGAAGTCCTCGAAGAACTCGGCGAAGCCGGAGATCAGGTCGGTCTTCGTGAACACGAGGTACAGCGGCGCGAAGACCTCCAGCTTCTCGGTCAGCTCCTGCACGCGCTGGCGCAGGCGCTTGGCCAGCTGGATGGCGGCCTCGGGCTTGCCCTGCGTGAGCTCGGCCACGCTGACCGCCAGCAGGATGCCGTTGATCGGCGCCAGCGGGCGGTGCTTCTTCAACAGGCCCAGGAAGCCGAGCCACTCGACGTGGTCTTCCTCGTGCACCGAGTAGCGGCCCGCGGTGTCGAGCAGGATGCCTTCGCTGGTCATGAACCAGTCGCAGTTGCGCGTGCCGCCGATGCCCTGCACCACCGCCGATTCGAGCTTGCTGCCGTCGGCCGCCAGCGGGAAGTTCAGGCCCGACTTGATGATGGCGCTGCTCTTGCCCGCGGCCGGGTTGCCGATGACCACGTACCAGGGCAGCTCGTACAGCGCCGCATTGCCGGTGAGCTGGCCGAGGCGCGAGGTGCGCAGCGTCTTGATCGCGGTGAGCAGGCGGTCGCGCACGGCTTCGGCCGGCACGCGGTCGGTGGGGCGGATGCGCAGGGTCTGCTCGGCGTCGTCCTCGATCGCCGCCGTGAGCCGCTTCGCGGCGCGCACCGCACGCACCTTGCGCACGGTCCAGACGAGGGCCCACACCAGCAGCACCAGGGCCAGCGCGATGCCGGCGTAGATGAGGGCCAGCTGCAGCTCGCGCGCGCCGATCAGCAGGAAGGCCGCGAGTGCCAGGATGCCGAGCAGGCCCAGCACGCGCGGGTCGAACAGGAAGTTCCAGAAGCGGTTCATTCGGGGATCTCTCAGGCTCAGGCCGCGGGCGGGGGCGGCAGCTGGGCCACGACGGCCAGGCGCCAGTGGGTGTCGCCCAGCGCCAGGCCCAGGCAGGGCTTCTTTTCCGCGGCGGCGCGGGCCGCGGCACCGGCCAGCACCATCAGCGCGCCGGCCGTGCCGTGGCCGGCCACGGCGGCGGTGAGGCACAGGTCTTCGGCCGCGTCCAGCTGCGGCAGCACCTTCAGCGTGGCGCCGAAGAGCTCGGTGCCGCGCTGCGAATGGCGGTCGGCGTCGCAGACCAGCTTGGCCATGTTCACCGGCTCCAGCTTCGCCAGCTGGATCGCGCCGGCCAGCGCGTCCACCAGCGTCTGGCTGGAGACGCTGCCGGCGGCCTCGATGGACTTGTCGCGCTTGAGCGCCACGGCCGGATGGAGCTGCACCGGCGGGTCGGATGCGTCGGGGGCCGCGGGCCAGTCGTGCGGCGCCAGCAGCAGCGCGGCGGCGCCTTCGGCGGGCATCAGGCCCTTGGGGTGCTGCGCGGGCGTGAACAGCCTTCGATCGCGCGCCAAGGCGGCGACCGCGGCTTCGCTCAGGTCGCTGTGCGCGCTGGCCAGCAGCAGCAGGCGCTGGCGGCCGTCGCGCCGTTGTTCGCGCAGGCGGCGCTGGGCTTCCACAAACAGCTCGACGCCACTGGCGGCCAGGCTGTCGATGCGGACGCGGGCGGGGGCCAGCGGCCCCAATGACGCCATGTCGAGCCGGGCACGCACCCAGGCATCGGCCAGCGCACGATCGGCCTCGGTCCAGCCGGCGGGCCAGGCGAGCAGCAGGTCGACACCGCGTTCGGGCTGCTTGGGCGGCTGCAACGCGGCATCGAACAGCGGCCACCACGGCTGCAGGCCCTGCAGCACCTTGCCCAGCGGCGCGGCCAGCGCGGCCAGCGCGCGCACCAGGTGGACGGGCAGCTCGGGGCCGTCGTAGGAAGGACGATCGTCGTCGCCGGGGGGGCCGCCCGCTTCGGCGGCCAGCGGACCGCCGGATGCCGCGCCTGAATCGTCGCCAGGGCGGCCGGCAGCGCGGGCATCGCGCGGCTCATCCGGGTGCCCGTCGCCCGCCCCAGGCGATGCGCCGCGCGCCTGGGCATCCGAGGTGGCACGGGCCTGGCCGCTCATTTTGGACGCCAGCAACTCCAGCAGCGCCTGGGTGTCGTCCAGCGGCAGTTCGGCGATGCGCACGCTCATGATCGGCAGGCCGTCGTCATGGCGCAGCTCCTCGTCCAGCACCGGCAGCGGCTTGCCGGCCTGCGCGGCCTGCAGCAGCGCATTGACGTCTTCGGCACAGGCGCAGCGCAGCTCGGCGCCCAGCAGTTGCAGCGGCAGCGCGGGTGGCTGCGGCGGCGGCGCCTTGGCCGCGGCGGCGTCTGCCTTGGCGGGCGCTGCGGCGGAGGCCGAAGCCGCCGAAGAGGCCCGCCACTCCGTGGCCGCACGCCAGCCCCAGCGCAGCAGCAGCACCAGGCCGAACGCGGCCAGCGGCAGCAGCACCAGGTAGGCCAGCATGTCGCGGCTGTCGGGCGAATAGGCGCTGGTGCGCCAGTGCCACAGCACCGAGATCCACGCCAGGCAGCTCACCGCCACCAGCAAGGCCAGGCCCTTGAAGAATGTCGTCATGGTCGGAGGAAGGCGAAGCCGGCGGCGCAGCGGGCGGCGGCCCGGCGCGCACGCCGCGGGCTCACAGGTGGTCGATCGTGGGCTGCTGGCTGTGGAAGATCGTGGCGCCGCAGGAGGTCACGTCGCCGTGGCGGGCCACCGGCTGGCCGTCGATGATGCAGGTGGGGTCGCCCGAGGCGATGGGGTTGATGCCGTGTCCCGGGATCGGGCACACCACCAGGTCGCCCAGCCGCGCGATGGGCACGCCGTGCGTGTCGGTGGCCGGCGCGGCGGTGATGACGCAACCGCCGTGGCTGTGGCTGTCGCCGAGGATGATGAAGGGGCGGCCCATCGGGGTCTCCTGGAATGTGCGATTGGATGAGTGAGGTTCAGTGCGTGTGGGCGGCGGCGGCCCGGGCTTGGGGCGTGCCGGGCCGCATCACGCCTGGCCGGCGCAGTTCGACGTGGCCGTAATCACGCAGCCCGCGCCAGCGCCCGCCCCACTGCAGGCCCAGCGACTCGGCCGCCTGGCCGTACAGCTCGTAGCCGCGCATGGCCCAGGGGTCGCGCTCGGAAATGACGATGCGGCCTTCGCGCAGGAAGGCCACGTCGGCCGCCAGGCCGTACTGGTGGTAACTCTCGAAAGCACCGGCCTGCGTCACCGTGGGGCCCAGCGCGGCCAGCGCCGCCTGGCGCTCGGCACTGCGGAAACCTTCGAGCAGCACCGCGTCGTAGCCGTGTTCGTCCTTCAGCTGCTTGAAGACCAGCAAGAGGCGCTGGCGGAAATCCACGTCGAGCAGCTCCCACTGCCGGCTGGCGGTGCCCAGCATCGGCCGCAGTGCGGCCACTTCCTGCACCGTGAACAGCTCGGGTGGCAGCGCCGGCGGCGGCACCAGCTGTTCACCCTGCAACAGCGCGGCCACGCGCTCGTCCACCTCGCGCGAGGCGGTGTGGTCGAAGCCATCGAAGCGGTTCCAGCTGCGCAGCGCCAGCGCCAGCGCGGGCAGCAGCACCAGCACCGCCAGTGCCGCGGCGAGCCAGCGGCCATGCTGCCGCAGGCCATCGCCCGCGGCGCGGGCCTGGCGCTGCGCGCTGGCGCTGAAGCCCTGCACCACCGCGCCGCCCGCCGACGAGCAGCGCCGCGCCTTGGCCTGGCCGCGATGCCACACGCCCTGTACCGCCCCCAGCGCCCAGCCGCGCACCGGCGGCAGCAGCCAGCAGGCGAGCAGCGCCGTCGCGACCAGGAAGTAGATGACGACACCAATCAACATTCGCGCGAGAACCAGCGGCCGGGTGGGCCACCCCCTGAGTCAAGAACGGACCGCGGCCGGGTTCACTGCAGGCCCCGGGGCGATCCCTAAGTCACCAGATTGTATGGACGTGTCTTTCAGCCGATAGCACCGCATAATCCGCGCCCATTCCCGGCCGCCCGGCGGCCGCACTGCTTGCCGCGGAGAAGACCGTGTCCGACCTTCCATCCCCCCCGCCACCGGCTGCCGGCGGCCGGCCTTCGCTGCTGCCCCAAGCCGGCTCCGCATTGGAGCCGATGCCGGCCCGCCGGATGCTTGACGGATTAGGGGGGAGCGCCCCCGCGCGCCCCGCCCGCCGGCTGCGCCGCTGGGCCTGGCTGCCGGTGCTTCCGGCCCTGGGCTTCCTCGTGTGGCAGGGCACGGGCGGCTCGTTGGAGGCCTTCGATGGCCTAGCGGACAAGATACACGCCAACACAATTTCGGCGGCCTCCGGCGCGCCCGCCGCCCTGCCAACACCCGCGACCACGGCACCACCATCCGCCACACCAGCGCCCGCAACGGCGGCACCGCCCGCAACGGCGTTGGCGATGGCACCGGGCGCTGCCGCCCCGACGGTGGCCACCGCCGCTTCCGTTGCCGATCCGGCGGCCGCTGCGACGGCCATGCCGGGCCTCGCCAACACGACCCCGCCGACCGCCCGCACGACCATCGTCAACACGCAGCCGACGCTGGTCGCCGCCGAGCGCCACGACGCGACCGCTTCACCGACACCCGCACCGGTACCGGCACTTGCACCGGCCGCCAGCAAACCGCTCTTCACGCCCACGCCGCCGCTGGCATCGACCGCGCCCGCGGCCTCATCAGCGGTGCCGCGGCTGTCGGCACCGCCGCCCGGCGTGCGCGCCGATGGCGCACTGCAACCGCTGCGGCCAGCCGCGCCCTCGTCCATCGCCACGCTCGACGTCGAGGCCACGCGCCCGGCCCCCGCCGCGTCCGCCATGGCCTCCGGCACGTCAGCCGCCACCTCATCGGGCGCGTCATCGGGCACCTCATCAGGCACTTCATCGGCGACCCCATCGCCCGCCCCCACACCGCCCGCGACGCCGCCCGCTCCAGCCGCCCCGGCGCCCGCCGCGAAGCCCGCGCCCGCAGCGGAGCCTGCCGCGGCGGCCGCATCAGCCACCACCGCGCGCCTGACGACGACGCCACAGAAGGCGGCGCCAAACGCTCCTACCGCGCAGGCCCATGCCGCGGTCTTGACCGAACACGACGTCAGCGCCGCCGACCGCGCACGCATCGACTACCGCGTGCAGCTGTGCAAGAAGCTCGACGGCCGCGACAACGTCGTCGCCTGCCGCCGCAAGGCCTGCGAACAGCACTGGGGGCTGGTGATGGCCTGCCCGCTCAAGCTGATGCCGGTGCGGGGGTAGCCTTCACCGCGCCGACTGGCAGGGCAGATTCGAGGTCCAGGCGCCCCGGCGCTGCCGCAGCACGAATTCCTGCGCCGACTCATGGCCGCGCAGCTCGACGCGCGCATTGCCCCGCCAGGCGAGTGCGCTGAGCCAGAACTGCGGCAACGAGCAGGACCAGCCCTGCGCCGGCGGATCGAGCTCGCTGAGCGCCAGCCGGCCAGCGCCGCGCCAGTCCACAGGGCGGACGCTCACATTGCAGCCCATGTCGTCGCAGTCGAGCGCGGCCATCTTCCGCCCATCGGGACTGACGACGGCTCCCGTCGCCTCCAGGACGATCC
>CBIHPZ010000127.1:0-8530 GCA_966211865.1 uncultured Aquabacterium sp. | reverse complement strand
CGACAAGGACGCCGCCCGCATCGACCCGCTGCGCCGCTTCGTGGCCGCCCACCTCACGGCCGACGAACTGCAGCGCGTGGCGCGCGACCACCGCCACCTGCGGGTCTACGCCGTGTGGCAGAGCGCGCGCAAGGCCAAGCTGACGCACCGCTCGCTGCGCGTGCTCAAGGCCGACGCGGCCTTCCACAGCTTCAACGCCGATGGCGACGGCATCACCTGGGCCGTGCTCGACACCGGCGTGCAGGCCGACCACCCGCATTTCATCGACCCCGCGACCGGCGCCAGCGTCATCAGCGCGGTGTGGGACTGCACCAGGCGCGGCCGTCCGCGCCGCCTGGACACCGCGACCGGTGCCGCCACCGACGCCGACGGCCACGGCACCCACGTGGCGGGCATCATCGCCGGCGATTCACGCCGGCCCGGCGGCCCGCGCGGCGTGGCGCCGCGCGCGAAGCTGGTGGTCTACAAGGTGCTGAACGACCAGGGCCAGGGCGAGGACGCGTGGATCATCAAGGCGCTGGACCACATCGCCGAGCAGAACGAGAACGTGACCGGCGGCCTGGCCATCCACGGCGTCAACCTGAGCCTGGGCGGGCCCTTCGACCACACGGTGTACGGCTGCGGCTTCTCGCCCATCTGCGCCGAGCTGCGCCGCCTGTGGCGCGCCGGCGTGCTGGCGGTGGTGGCCTGCGGCAACGAAGGCCTGCTGCGGGTGCAGACGCCCGATGGCGACGCGGAGATCTCCACGCCCATGTCCATCGGCGACCCGGCCAACCTGGAGGACTGCATCGCGGTGGGCTCGGTGAACGCCGACCGGCCCTACCTCTACGGCATCTCGTCCTTCTCGTCGCGCGGGCCCACGGCCGATGGCCGCCTGAAGCCGGACGTGGTGGCGCCGGGCGAGCGCATCCGCTCCGCCAACGCGCACTTCGCCGACGGCGAGCTGTACTTCGACGAAAGCGGCACCAGCATGGCGGCACCGCACGTGTCGGGGCTGCTGGCGGCGTTCCTGTCGGTGCGGCGCGAATTCCGCGGCCGGCCGGACGAGGTCAAGGCGCTGCTCTTGAAGACCTGCAACGACACCGGCCGCGACCGCTACCACCAGGGCCACGGCGTGCCCAACCTGATGCAGATGCTGCTGGCGTCTTGACGCGTCAAAAACGCGTTATGAGCGCGGCGTCGTGAGCGGCTGGGGCGTCGCCGGTGCATCGTCGCCTCCGCCCGGTTCGACCTCTGGCTCCACCCGCTCGGCTTCCGCGATCACCTGCGCGCCGAACAACAGCAGGATGCCGGCGATCTCCAGGCTCAGCAGCACCGCGATGGCGGTGGTGAAGCTGCCGTAGACCCGCCCGATCTGCGACAAGGTGGCGAAGTACCACACCAGGAAGTGGCGTGACAGCTCCCACAGCAGGCTGGCCACGACGGCACCGGCCAGCGCATGCCGCCACGACAGCGGTCCCACCGGCATCACCAGGTAGATCGACGCGATCACCAGCACCTCGCCGGCAAAGCCCAGCAGGTACAGCATGGCGCCGGACAGGCCGTCCAGCGCCAGCACGTGGCCCATCACGTGCAGCTGGCGCTCGCCCACCGACTGCAGCCCGGCGGCCACCACCGTGACCACCAGCATGCCCAGTCCCAGGCACATGATGTACGCGTACGGCAGCGCCGCCGACACCAGCGCATGGCGCCGCCGGATGGCCACGCGGTGGCGGAACACGATGGACATCGCGTTCTCCAGCGCGGTGAAGGCCAGGCTGCTGAAGAACAGCATCGTGCCCAGCAGCAGCCAGCCGGCGGTGTCGCGGTGATCGAGGAAGGCGCGCAACTCCGCGGTGATGCTCCGCGACTGCCCGGGCAGCACCCAGGCCAGGTACTCGTCCAGCGCGCTGAACAGGGCCGCCTCGCCCACCACCGCGTGCAGCGCGATGACGGCCAGGATCAGCATCGGCACGATGGAGACCAGCGCGTAGTAGGCCACCCCGCCGGCCAGCAGGAAGCCCTGGTTCGCGCGAAACGCGCGCAGCACCTGCAGGAAGAAGTCCAGCGGGTGCTGCGCGATGTGGCGCCACTGCCGCCAGGCGGCAGCGCCGGGTGTGGAACTCAAGCCCGCCAAGCCGTCATTTCCGGATGGCCTTGGCCCCCATGAGGAACATGGCCATGACCACCACGAAGGCGACCAGGAACAGCACGAACAGCACCTTGGCGATGCCGGCCGCACCGGCGGCGATGCCGCCGAAACCCATGACGCCGGCGATCAGCGAAATGATCCCGAAGATGATGGCCCACTTGAGCATGGCTGACTCCTCTTGACGGTGTGCATCGGCCGGAACAGCCCGGCCCGTGTGGAGACTCTAGGCAGGGGCCTCAACGGAGGCCATCGGTGCGCTGGCAGCGGGGCTGTAGGACGCGGTGCCGAACGCGGATCGGCGCCTGGGGTGCGGCGCCGCCGGGCGAGCGGGCGCCCCGTCAGCGCGGCGCCCGGCGGCCGATGTTCGGCGGGGGCGCTTGCCGCAGGGCATGGCCGCTCACTTCGGCAGGCAGCACGTCGGCGGCCAGGGTGTCGATGATGGGGCAGTCCGGCCGGTCGTCGCCGTGGCAGCAGTGCACCAGGTGCGCCAGCGTGGCCTTCATCGCCTGCAGTTCCTGCAGCTTGGCCTCCAGTTCCTGGATGTGGGCCTGGGCCAGCGCCTTCACCTGCCGGCTGGGCCGCTTGCGGTCCTGCCACAGGCCCAGCAGTTCGCGGATCTGCTCCAGCGAGAAGCCCAGGTCGCGTGAATGGCGGATGAAGCGCAGGGTGTTGACGTCCTTCTCGCCGTACTGCCGGTAGCCGGCCTCGGTGCGCGTGGCCTCGGGGAACAGCCCCAGGCTTTCGTAGTGCCGGATCATCTTGGCCGACACGCCCGAGGCCTTGGCCGCCTCGCCGATGTTCATCACCGCGTTCATGCTTGCTTGACTCCCCATGTTCATGACGCCGCGCCGCGCCAGCGCCGCAGCAGCAGTGCGTTGCTGACCACGCTGACGCTGCTGAAGGCCATGGCCGCGCCCGCGATCACCGGGTTCAGCAGGCCGAAGGCGGCCAGCGGGATGCCCAGCACGTTGTAGCCGAAGGCCCAGCCCAGGTTCTGCTTGATCTTGGCGACGGTGCGGCGCGAGATGTCGATCGAATCGGCCACCAGGCGCAGGTCGCCGCGCATCAGCGTGACGGCGGCGGTCTCCGTCGCCACGTCGGCACCGCCGGCCATCGCAAAGCCGCAGGACGCGGCGGCCAGCGCCGGCCCGTCGTTCAGGCCGTCGCCGACGAAGGCGACCACCGCGCCGCCCGCGCGCAGCGCCTGCACCGCGGCCGCCTTGTCGCCGGGCAGCACCTCGGCGCGCACGTCGGTGATGCCCAGGGCGGTGGCCACGGCCGCGGCGCTGCCGCGGTTGTCGCCGGTGAGCATCACGGTGCGGATGCCCAGCGCGTGCAGCCGGGCGATGGCCTCGGGCGCGGTGGCCTTGATGGTGTCGCCGAAGGCCAGCAGGCCCAGCAGCTGCCAGCTGCCCGCCTGGCCGCTCACTTCGGACATCAGCCAGGACAGCGTGCGGCCTTCGCCTTCGAGCCGTTGTGCTTCTGGCGCGAGCGTGCCGGCATCGAGCCCGCGCTCGCGCAGCAGCCGCGTGCTGCCCAGCGCCAGCACCTGGCCGCGCACCGTGGCTTGCACGCCGCGGCCGGGCAGGGCGCGGGTGTCGCGCGCCTCGGGCACCGTGACGCGCTGCTGGCGCACGCGGTCCATCACCGCCACGGCCAGCGGGTGGGCGCTGCTGCGCTGCAGGGCGGCGGCCAGGCGCAGCACCTCGTCCGCGGGCTGGCCCGCGGCGGGCAGCACCGCGGCCACGGCCGGCTTGCCTTCGGTCAAGGTGCCGGTCTTGTCGAAGGCCACCACGGTGACGGCGTGCGCCACCTCCAGCGCCTCGGCGTCCTTGATCAGGATGCCGCGCCGCGCCGCCACGCCGGTGCCGGCCATGATGGCCGTGGGCGTGGCCAGGCCCAGCGCGCAGGGGCAGGCGATGACCAGCACCGCGACGGCGTTGATCAGTGCCGCTTCCCAGTCGCCGCGCAGGGCACCCCAGGCCACGAAGGTGAGCAGCGCCAGGCCCAGCACCACGGGCACGAAGACCGCGCTGACGCGGTCGACGATGCGCTGGATCGGCGCCTTCGCCGCCTGCGCGGATTCCACCAGCCGGATGATGCGGGCCAGCGTGGTCTCGGCGCCGATGGCGCCGGTCTTCACCAGCAGCGCGCCCTCGGCATTCACCGAGCCGCCGGTCACGGCATCGCCTTCGTCCTTGGCCACCGGCCGGCTTTCCCCGGTGATGAGCGATTCATCGACGTGGCTGCGGCCTTCCACGACGGTGCCGTCCACCGGCACGCGGTCACCGGGGCGCACGACCACCAGGTCGCCGACGCGCACCTGGTCGAGCGGCAGCTCCACGTCCACCCCGTCGCGCCGCACGCGCGCGGTGCCGGGCTGCAGCGCGTTCAGCGCGCGGATGGCATCGGCCGTCTGCCGCTTGGCCCGCGCTTCCAGCCACTTGCCCAGCAGCACCAGCGTGATGACGGCGGCCGAAGCCTCGAAGTACAGGTGCGGCGCGCCGCCGTGCGAGGCCGGGTGGCGCAGCAGCAGGTAGACCGAGAGGCCGTAGGCCGCCGAGGTGCCCAGCGCCACCAGCAGGTCCATGTTGCCGCTCTTCGCGCGCAGCGCCTTCCAGCCCGCGCGGTAGAAGCGCGCGCCCAGCACGAACTGCACCGGCGTGGCCAGCGCCCACTGCAGCCAGCCGTTCAGCATGGCGTGCAGGCCGAAGAGCTGCAGCGCCATGGGGGCGACCAGCGGCAGGGTGAGCAGCGCGGCCAGGGCCACCGGCCACCAGCCGTGTGGCGGCTCCACCGGCGCTGCGCCCGCGGTTGCGTTCGGGGCCACCTGGGCGTCGTAGCCCGCCTTCTTCACCGCCGCCACCAGCGCGTCGGCGGCCACGCCGGGCGCGGCCTGCACGGTGGCCTGCTCGGTGGCCAGGTTCACGCTGGCGTCCTGCACGCCGGGCACGGCCTTCAGGCTTTTCTCGACGCGCAGCACGCAGGACGCGCAGGTCATGCCCTGCACCTGCAGCTTCAGCGGCGTGGCGGGGGCCAGGGAGGCGAGGGTGGCGGTGTTCATGGGAAAAGCATCAGGCTTCCCATCATGGAAGGGTCAAGCGGCCGGTGCATCAACTGCAGCGCCGGTGTGGACAATCCGCCGCAGCCCCTTGACCTTCCCACGCTGGAAAGCCGCACAGTGTGGACCATCATCCCCCCACAGGAGCTTGACGATGATCACTTTCCAGGTTGACGACATGAGCTGCGGCCACTGCGTGGCGGCCATCACGCGAGCGGTGAAGGAGACCGATGGCGAGGCGCAGGTGCAGGTGGACCTGGACGCGCACCGGGTCCGCATCGAGCCGGCGGCGGCCGATGCGAACGCGCTGGCGGATGCCATCCGGGAGGCTGGCTACACCCCGGTGCCGGCCTGACGGCCGTGTTCTTGGTGTGTTAGAGCGCGCGCTGCCGCGCCAGCGGCGGATTGCGCGCGAAATAACGCCGGATGCCGGTGAACAAGGCTTCCACCAGCTTGGCCTGGTAGTCGTCGTCGCGCAGCTTGGCTTCTTCGTCGGGGTTGGAGATGAAGGCCGTCTCGACCAGGATGCTGGGGATGTCCGGCGCCTTCAGCACCGCGAAGCCGGCCTGCTCGACCTGGCGCTTGTGCAGGTGGCCCACCTTGCCGATGCGGTCCAGCACCTCGCGGCCGATCTTCAGGCTGTCCTTGATCTGCGCGGTGGTGCTCATGTCCAGCATGGCGCGCAGCACCTGCGCGTCCTTCACCGCGGGCGTGGCGGCGCCGCCCACGAGATCCGCCGCGTTCTCCTTCTGCGCGATCCAGCGCGCCGCGGCGCTGGTGGCGCCGGAGTCGGACAGCGCGAACACCGACGCGCCACGCGCCTGCGGCGTCATGAACGCATCGGCATGGATGGAGACGAAGAGGTCGGCCTGCACCCGGCGCGCCTTGCGCACGCGTTCGTGCAGCGGCACGAAGAAATCGGCGTCGCGCGTCAGCATGGCGCGCATGCCGGGCACGCTGTTCAGGCGGTCGCGCAGCTTCAGCGCCACGGCCAGCACCACGTCCTTCTCGCGCAGGCCGCTGGGGCCGATGGCGCCGGGGTCTTCGCCCCCGTGGCCGGGGTCCAGCGCGATGACGACCAGGCGGTCGATGCGCTTCTGCTCGTCGGGCGGCAGCTTGGTCGGGGGCGGGGGCGGCGGGGCCGGCGTCATCAGCGGCGGCGGCGTGGCGCCCGGCTCCGGAATGGCGGGGCGCGGGGCGGACGCAGCGGCCGGGGGCGTGACCGGGGCCGGGCCCGGTGCCGGCGTCGGGGCCATCGCGACCGGTGGCAATGGCGGCGGCACGGGCGTGCCCGGCTTGTCGATGCGGCCGATGAATTCGCCCAGCGCGTCGTTCACGCTCTTGGCCGCCTGCGCCTCGGCCTGCTCCTTCTCGAGGATCATCTCCAGCAGCGGGTCGCGCTGCTCGGTGGGGTAGAGGTCGAACACGAGGCGATGCCGGTAGGCCGCCACCGGCGCCAGCGAGAACTGCTGCGGCTTCACCTGCTGCTTCAGGTCCACCACCAGCCGCACCACGCGCGGCTGGTTCTGGCCGATGCGCACGCCGGCGATGAAGGGGTCGTCCGCCTTCACCTTGCCCACCAGCTCGCGCAGCGCGCCGCTGAGCTCCAGCTGGTCGATGTCGATCAGGAGGCGCGGCGGGTTGTCCAGCAGGCGGTGCTGGGCATTCAGCACCGTGTCCGACTCGATGGTGACCCGCGTGTAATCGCTGGCCGGCCACACGCGCACGCCGACGATGCCGGCGCCGAAGGCCAGGTCGCGTGCGCCCAGCAGCAGCACCAGCGAGCCCAGCTGCTTCAGGGCGGCGCGGCGCCGTGGCGCGGGAGGGAGGAGAGGGGCGTCGGTCATCCGAGCAGCTCAACGCCCAGCGGCGTGCAGGCGTCGACACGGGTTTCCCGGGTGTCATCGTCAGCGATGGCGATGGACAGCCGCAGGTCCGGCACCGGCAGCAGGCCGGCGGCCTTCTCCGGCCACTCGACCAGGCGCAGGCCGGCTTCGGCCAGGGTGTCGCGCAGGCCCGCGTCCAGCGCCTCGCGCGGGTCGTCGAAGCGATAGAAGTCGAAGTGAGCGGCCAGGGCGCCGCCGGGCAGCTCGTAGGGCTCGACCACCGCGTAGGTCGGGCTCTTGATGCGGCCCTGCACGCCCAGCGCCCGCAGCAGGTGGCGCACGAAGGTCGTCTTGCCCGCGCCCAGCGTGCCGTGCAGCTCGATCAGCGCCTGTGCGATGGCGGGGCGTGCGGCGAGGCCCTGCGCGAAGGCGGCGCAATCGGCCTCGCCGGCCCAGCGCAGCAGGCGGGTTTCTAGAATCGGCGGATGGTGCGCGAAGGTCACGTCGCAGGTGAACGGCAGGAAGTGAAGGTGGCGGTCGCGGACGAGGCCGCAGACGCGCTGCTGGCCGACCTGCGCACCTGGGCACGGGAGCTGGGATTTTCACAGATCGGGGTGGCCGGGGTCGACCTGGCCGCGGCCGAGCCGGGTCTGAGCGCGTGGCTGGCCGCCGGGTTCCACGGCGCGATGAACTACATGGCCGCGCATGGCCTGAAGCGGGCGCGCCCGGCCGAGCTGGTGCCGGGCACGGTCAGCGTCATCACCGCGCGCATGGACTACCTGCCGCGCGACACGCCGCAGGGCTGGCAGGCCATCGGCTTCCAGCGGCTCGCGCAGCCCATGGCCGCGTCCATTTCGGCTTATGCCCGCGGGCGGGATTACCACAAGGTGCTGCGCCACCGCCTGCAGCAGCTGGCGGACCGCCTGCAGGCGGCCATCGGCCCCATCGGCCACCGCGTGTTCACCGATTCCGCGCCGGTGCTGGAGGTGGAACTGGCGCAGCGCAGCGGCATCGGCTGGCGCGGCAAGCACACGCTGACGCTGCACCGCGAGGCCGGATCGATGTTCTTCCTGGGCGAGATCTACGTCGACCTGGCGCTGCCGCCCACCGCGCCCACCAGCGCCCACTGCGGCCAGTGCCGCGCCTGCCTGGACGTGTGCCCCACGCAGGCCATCGTGGCCCCCTACCGGCTGGATGCGCGGCGCTGCATCTCGTACCTGACCATCGAGCTGGACGGGCCCATTCCCGAGGAATTCCGCGCCGCCATCGGCAACCGCATCTACGGCTGCGACGACTGCCAGTTGATCTGCCCCTGGAACAAGTACGCCGGCCGCAGCCGCTTGCCGGATTTCGACCGGCGCGCGCATTTCATCGAGCCCACGCTGCTGCAGCTGTGGGCCTGGGACGAGCCGACCTTCCTGCAGCGCACCGAAGGCAGCGCCATCCGCCGCATCGGGTTCGAACGCTGGCGGCGCAACCTGGCGGTGGCGCTGGGCAATGCGTGGCGTCAGG
>CBIHPZ010000126.1:0-8532 GCA_966211865.1 uncultured Aquabacterium sp. | reverse complement strand
GCAGGAAGTAGACCTGGCCGCCGCGCTTCAATTCGCGCAGCACCGCCTCGCGGATGATGCTGTTGCCCTCGTTGCGCACGAAGGTCTTGATGGCCAGGCGGCGCTGCGGCGCGGTGGCGATGACGCTGAGGTCGCGCAGGCCCTCCAGCGCCATGCCGAGCGTCCGCGGGATGGGCGTGGCGGTGAGGGTCAGCACGTCCACCTCGGCGCGCATGGCCTTGATGGCCTCCTTGTGGCGCACGCCGAAGCGGTGTTCCTCGTCGATGATGAGCAGGCCCAGGCGCTTGTACTTGACCTCGTTGGACAGCAGCTTGTGCGTGCCGACGACGATGTCGACGGTGCCGTTCTCCAGGCCCTCCAGCGCCGCCTTCACTTCCTTGCTGGAGCGGAAGCGCGACAGCTCGGCCACCTTCACCGGCCACTTGCCGAAGCGGTCGACCAGGGTCTGGTAGTGCTGCTCGGCCAGCAGCGTGGTGGGCGCCAGCAGCGCCACCTGCTTGCCGCCGTGCACGGCGACGAAGGCGGCGCGCAGCGCGACTTCCGTCTTGCCGAAGCCGACGTCGCCGCAGACCAGGCGGTCCATCGGCTGCGGGCTGATCAGGTCCTGGATGACGGCGTGGATGGCGGCGCGCTGGTCTGGCGTCTCCTCGAAGCCGAAGCTGGCGGCGAAGGCCTCGTAGTCGTGCGGCGTGAAGCGGTGCGCATAGCCCTCGCGCGCGGCGCGGCGGGCGTAGAGGTTCAGCAGTTCAGCGGCGGTGTCGCGCACCTGCTCCGCCGCCTTGCGCTTGGCCTTGTCCCAGGCGCCGGAGCCCAGCTTGTGCAGCGGCGCTTCGTCGGCGCTGACGCCGGTGTAGCGGCTGATCAGGTGCAGCTGGGCGACCGGGACGTACAGCGTCGCCTTGTCGGCGTATTCCAGGTGCAGGAATTCAGAAGCACCATCGCCCAGGTCGATGTTGATCAGCCCGACATAACGTCCGATGCCGTGGTTGGCATGCACCACCGGGTCGCCGATCTTCAGCTCGGACAGGTCCTTGATCAGCGCGTCGACGCTGCTGGTCTGTTCCTGCTTGCGCCGGCGCCGCGCCTGCGGCGTGCTGGCGAAGAGCTCGGTCTCGGTGATGAACTGAATGGTCCGGCCGGCCTCCGGTTCGTGCCAGAAGAAGCCGACGGCCAGCGGCGCCGCGGTGATGGCCACCTTCTCGTCGCTGGCCTCGAACTCCGCCAGCGTGGCGACGCTGGGCGGGTCGATCTTGTGGTCGCGCAGCAGCTCCAGCAGGCTTTCGCGGCGGCCGTCGCTCTCGGCCACCAGCAGCACGCGGTGCGGCGTCGAGTCCAGGTGCTTGCCGAGCAGCGACAAGGGCTCGGTGGCGCCGCGGTCCACCGCCACGTCGGCCAGCGGGCGCGCCCAATCAACCGGATCGCTACCGCGCAAAGAGAGCGTCGCCTGCTGGTTGGCGTTGCTGAAGAACTCCTCGCTGCGCTGGAAGAGGTCCTCGGGCGGCAGGATGGGGCGGTCGGGGTCGGCCGAGAGGAAGCGGTGGCGGTCGCGGGTGTCGGTCCAGAAGCGCTCCAGCGCCTGGTCCACCTCGCCGTGCAGCACCAGCATCGCGTCGGCGCCGATGTAGTCGAAGATGGTCGCGGTTTGCTCGAAGAACAGCGGCAGGTAGTACTCGATGCCGGCGGTGGCAATGCCCTGCGCGATGTCCTTGTAGATGCGGCTCTTGGTCGGGTCGCCTTCCAGCTTCTCGCGCCAGCGCTGGCGGAAGACGGTGCGTGCCGCCTCGTCCATCGGGAACTCGCGGCCGGGCAGGAGGCGCACCTCCGGCACCGGGTACAGGCTGCGCTGTGAATCGGGATCGAAGGTGCGGATGGAGTCGACCTCGTTGTCGAACAGGTCGACGCGGTAGGGCACCGGCGAGCCCATCGGGAAGAGGTCGATCAGGCCACCGCGCACCGCGTATTCACCCGGCGACACGACCTGGCTGACGTGGTTGTAGCCGGCCAGGGTCAACTGCGCCTTCAGGGCCGCCTCGTCCAGCTTGGTCTTCTGCTTGAACTGGAAGGTGGTGCCGGCCAGGAAGCTGGGCGGGGCCAGCCGCGTCAGCGCGGTGGTGGCGGGCAGCAGAACGACGTCCGCCTCGCGGCTGTGGATGCGCCACAGCGTGGCCAGCCGCTCGGAGATCAGGTCCTGGTGCGGGCTGAAGGTGTCGTAGGGCAGCGTCTCCCAGTCGGGGAACACGGTGGTTCGCAGCTTGGGCGCGAAGAAGGGCAGTTCGTCAGCCAGGCGCTGGGCGTCGGCCGGCTCGGCGGTGACGATGGCCAGCAGCCGTTTTTCCGCGACCCGGGCCTCGGCCAGGCGGGCCAGCAGCAAGGCGTCGGCGGACCCGATGGGGCGGGGCAGGGTGTAGCGCTTTCCGGGCGCGATCGATGGCAGCTGCATGGGTTCCAAGAAAGCAATACGCCCCGGCGCGGGTGCCGGGGCGGCTCGACAGGCCGAATTTTAGAATCGCACGATGGCCTGCCCAAAGCTCACCTCGTTCGCTGCCCCCAAGGGGCCCTTGCCCTTCGCGCGGGCGGGCGCGCAGTGATGGCCTCGTCATTTGCCGTCGGCGTCGTGCCGAGATTCTTTGCCTTGGTGCCTTGCGCGGGCATCGGTGCCCGCGCCGGGGCCGCCGGGCCGAAGCAATACGCGGTGTTGGCCGACCGGCCCTTGGTGGCCCACACCCTCGCGGCCCTTCAGCAAGTGCCGCGCCTGCACGCGACACTGGTGGTGCTGGCGCCGGACGACGCGCAGTTCGAAGCCGCGGTTCCAGGCTTCGGCGGCGAACAGGCGTGGGTCGCCCGCTGTGGCGGCGCGACGCGCGCGCAATCGGTGGCCAATGGCCTGGATGAGTTGCTGGCCCGCGGCGTGCAGCCGCACGACTGGGTGCTGGTGCATGACGCCGCCCGCGGCCTGCTGCGGCCCGAATGGGTCGAACGCCTGATCGACGCCTGCGCGGACGATGAGGTGGGCGGCCTGCTGGCGCTGCCGGTGGCGGACACCCTGAAGCAGGCCGATGCCGATGGCCGCAGCGCCGCCACCATCGACCGCCGCGCCAAGTGGGCCGCGCAGACGCCGCAGATGTTCCGCCTGGGCCTGCTGCGCCCCGCGCTGGCCGCTGGTGGCGACGCGGTGACCGACGAGGCCAGCGCCATCGAAGCGCTGGGGCACGCGCCGAAGCTGGTTCCAGGCGACGCCGAGAACTTCAAGATCACCTGGCCGGGCGATTTCGCGCTGGCCGAACGACTGCTGGGGAGCCGATGAATCCACCGGACCTGCGCGTCGGCGAAGGCTGGGACACCCATGCCCTCGTCACCGGACGGCCGCTCATCTTGGGCGGCATCACCATCCCGCACACGCATGGCCTGCTGGGCCACTCGGATGCGGATGCGCTGCTGCACGCCATCACCGATGCGCTGCTCGGCGCCGCCGGCCTGGGCGACATCGGCCGCCACTTCTCCGACACCGATCCGCAGTTCAAGGGCGCCGATTCGGGCCTGTTGCTGGAAGAGGCCTACCGCCGCGTGATCGTGGCCGGGTGGCGCGTCATCAACGTCGACTGCACCATCGTCGCCCAGGCGCCGAAGATGGCGCCGCACATCCCGGCGATGCGCGAACGCATCGCGGCGGCCTTGCAAGTCACCTCCGACGTGGTGAACGTGAAGGCCAAGACCGCCGAAAAGATGGGCCCGGTGGGCGAGGGCCGGGCCATCGAGGCGCGGGCGGTGTGCCTGCTCTGGCGGCCGCCGCCCGACCTGCCTTGATGGCCTGCGGCGACGACGATCGCGTCAGGCCAGCTTGACTTCCACCGCGCGCGGCCTGCGGGCTTCGGCCTTCGGCAGCTCGATGCGCAGCACGCCGTCACGGTAGGTGGCGCGCGCTTCCTCGCTCTTGACAGGCGCAGGCAGCCGCACGCTGCGCTGGAAGCTGCCGTAGGCGCACTGCAGCACGCGCCAGCGGCCTTCGCCCGACCCTTCGCTCGTTTCGCGTTCGAAGCGCTTCTCGCCGCGCACCGTCAGCGTGTCGTCCAGGACCTCGATCTGGAAGTCCTTCTTGTCCATGCCCGGCACCTCGAGCCGGACCAGCACGCGGCGGTCGTCTTCGAACACGTCGCCGCCCAGCATGGCCCAGCCCTGCGCAGGCATGAAGGCGCTGTCGTCGATCTCGCCGCGGGGCGGCAGGTTGGCCGTTTCGGCCGGGCGGAAGCGCGTCAGGGCGCTGCCAGCGGTATCGCGCAGCCGCGTCCAGCCTTCGGCCACCGTGTCCCGCAGTGAACCGAAGCCCTGCTTGATGTCGTCCATCTTCATCACAGACCTCCATTCATTGTCGAAAGGGGCACCGCGGCCAGGCTGGGCCCGGCGCAGCGGCAGGTTCAGCCGACGCTGACCGCGATCTTGCGCGGCTGGGCGTGCTCGGCCTTCGGGATGCGCACCCGCAGCACGCCGTGCTGCAGTTCGGCGCTCACCTTGTCGGCGTCCAGTTCCTTGCTCAGCGTGAAGGCGCGGCGGTAGCGGGCCAGGTTCACCTCGGCGTGGCTGGCTTCCATGCCCTGCGGCACGGCCAGCGCCAGTTCGGCTTCGATGGCCAGCGTGTCACCGTCGACGCGCAGGCTCAGCTTGTCGCGCGGCACGCCGGGCAGGTCCGCATACAGCGTGATGCCGGTGGTGTCCTCGATCACGTCGACCGGCGGCCACAGGGCCGGTTCGTTGCGGGCAGGGGCTTCGCTTTCGCGGGCTTGAGTCACGGCATTCATCGTGGGACTCCTTGAATTCATTGCACTTCGATGCGGCGCGGCTGGGCCGACGCACGGCGCTGGATGCTGACGTGCAGCACGCCGTCGGTGTACTTCGCGGTCACCGCGTTCGGGTCGATGTCGTCGGGCAGGCTGACGACGCGGCGGAAGCGGCCGCTGAAGCGCTCGTTGGCGTGCAGCGTCGTCTTCTCGTCGGCCTTCGGCAGGTTGGCCTTGCGCTCGCCGGCCAGCGTGAGCACACCGCGGTCGAGGTTGAGGTCGATGCTCGCCGGGTCCAGGCCGGGTGCGAAGGCATAGACCTCGACGCTGGTGGGCGTGCCGCCGACGTTCAGCGCGGGGTAGCCGCCGCGGGCGTAGCCGCGGATGGTGGGCGACTGGTCAAGGGCCTGCTGCATCTCGCGCTGCAGGCGGTCCATCTCGGCGAACAGGTCGCGCGAAAACAGGCTTCGATACATGAGGGTCCTCCGTGGGTGGTTCCTATCGGCCGCGGCCCGTTGCCGCCGTCCGATGGATCCGATCTAGGACCCCGCCAGAAGATTTCAAGGGCCCGGTGACGCGGCCTTGATCGACCGCAACACCAGGGCCGCCGCACCGCGCGTCAGGGCGTGGGAGCGCGCTTCAGGCGGATGTGCAGCATCAGCCCGCCATCCGGCGCGTTGGCCACTTCCACCGAGCCGCCCATGCGCTGCATCGCTTTCTCGACGATGGCCAGGCCCAGGCCGGCGCCGGTGGCGGCGGTGCGGGCCGCGTCGCCGCGGAAGAAGGGCGTGGTGAGCTGCCCCAGCTTCTCCGGCGCCACGCCGGGGCCGCGGTCGCGCACGGTGGTGATGACCCACGGGCCGGAGCGCACGTAGCTCACGGTGACGATGGCGATGCCGGTCTCGGTGGTGCGGCCATAGCGGCGTGCGTTCTCGAAGAGGTTCTGGAACACGCGGCCAAGTTCGATCTCGTCGGCCATCACCACCAGGTCGATCGCCACCTTGGACGTGATCTGGATCTCCGACGGGTCGCGGAAGGCCGCTGCTTCCTTGTCGATCAGCTTGGACAGGTGCACCGGCCGCAGGTGGGTTTCACCGGGCCGGGCGTAGTCCATGAACTTGTCGATGATGGCGTCGAGCTGGTCGATGTCCATCGCCATGTTGCGGCGCGCCTCTTCGTCGTTGACGCTCATCTCGGCCTCGAGCCGCAGGCGCGCCAGCGGCGTGCGCAGGTCGTGCGAGATGCCGGCGAGCATCACCGCCCGGTCTTCCTCCACCTTGGCCAGCTCGCGCGCCATGCGGTTGAAGCCCATGTTGACCTCGCGGATCTCGCCGGTCAGGGTGTCTTCATCGAGGCGCGAGTCGTACTCGCCGGCGCGGATGCGGCTGGCGGCGAACGACAGCTCGCGCAGCGGCCGGTTGATCAGCCGCGCGATCAGCGCCGAGCCGATGATGGTGGCCAGCACCGCGATGCCGACCCACACCACCCAGGTGTCGCGCGTCAGCGGGTGGATGCGCTGGGCCTCGGCCTGCAGCCACCAGGGATCGCTCTCGATCGAGAAGCCGACCCACAGGCCGGGCTGGCCGTTCACGCTGCGGGCGACGATGGTGTCCGGTCCCAGGCGCGAGCGAATTTCTCCGCCCACCTTGCGCGTGAAACGGTCCTCTTCAAAGGGTTCCCATTTGTCGCCGGGTTCGCGTGGGCTGACGCGAATCTCCTCGCTGGTCTTCATGGCCTTGACCAGCGCGACGCGGTTGATGCGGTCGGCGTAGCGCAGGCCTTCGCGCGAGAGGTTCACGAGGCTCGCGATCTGCTGCGCCGCCAGCACCACCCGCGGCTCTGACTCCAGCGCCCGCAGCGTTTGCACCCAGGCGAAGATCCCGCCGCCCAGCAAGAGCGCCAGCAGGAAGAAGGTGCGCCAGAACAGGCTCAAGGCCATGCCCTTGCGCTTCGGCACGTCAGCATGCAGCACGTCGGTCGGCACACGGCCGTTCTGCAGGGTCTGGGTCGATGGGCGGATGGCTGAAGAACGTGCAGGCATGGTGGGGCGGACAGGCGCCGGACAGGCCGCCGAGGCCGCGGCGCCGGTCGGTCGTCACGCGGGCTCGCGGGGGAGCGTGAAGGCGTCGCGTTCAGGTCGCGCCGTCCGGAACGAAGACGTAGCCCACGCCCCAGACGGTCTGGATGTAGCGCGGTTGGGAGGGATCCGGCTCGATCATCTTGCGCAGGCGCGAGACCTGCACGTCCAGGCTGCGGTCGAAGGGCTCGAACTCGCGGCCGCGGGCCAGCTGGGCCAGCTTGTCGCGCGACAGCGGCTGCCGCGGGTGCCGCACCAGCGCCTTCAGCATCGAGAACTCGCCGGTGGTCAGGGCGATCTGCTCGCCACTCTTGGTCAGGCGGCGCAGCGACAAATCGAACTCAAAGGGGCCGAAGGTGACGGTCTGCGCTTCCTTGGACGGGGCGCCTGGGGCTTCCGGCGCGGGGCGGCGACGCAGCACGGCGTGGATGCGGGCCAGCAGCTCGCGCGGGTTGAAGGGCTTGGGCAGGTAGTCGTCGGCGCCCACTTCCAGGCCCACGATGCGGTCCACGTCCTCGACCTTGGCGGTCAGCATGATGATGGGCGTGGTGTCGTTGGCGGCGCGCAGGCGGCGGCAGATGGACAGGCCGTCTTCGCCGGGCAGCATCAGGTCGAGCACGATCAGGTCGATCGTTTCGCGCGTCATCAGGCGGTTCAATGCCTTCGCGTCTTCTGCGAGCAGCACCTCGAACCCTTCCTGGGTGAGGTAGCGGCGAAGCAGGTCGCGGATGCGGGCGTCATCGTCAACGACGACGATGCGGTCGGCGCGGGCGTTGGCAGGCGCATTCATGCAGGGCTCCGAATTTGTAACAGAGGCATTGTGCGGGGCGCGATCATGGGTTTTACCCCATCCGGACCCTCTGTTACAACTCTTGCGGCTGAAACGTAGGAGTGGTCTGACGGCCGTGGCAGCCGGGGCGCGATAGAGTGCGCGCCCGCCTTGTTCTCCCCGAGAAAGGACGCCGCTGATGAAGCTCCGCCATGCCCTGGTCGCCCTCTCGTTGTCCGGCACTTTGCCTGCGCTGAATGCCCAGGTGCTGCCGCCCCCGCAGAACGTGCTGGCGCTGTCGGCACAGGCCTCGGCCGAGGTGACCCAGGACCTGCTCACCATCGTGCTGTCCTTGACGCGTGAAGGACCGGACGCGGCCAGCGTGCAATCGCAGTTGCGGCAGGTGCTCGACACGGCGCTGGTGGAAGCGCGGCGTGCAGTGCGAGCCGGCCAGCTGGACCTGCGCACGGGCCAGTTCGGCGTCTATCCGCGTTATTCCACCAAGGGCACGCTGGGCGGCTGGCAGGGCACGGCCGAGCTGGTGATCGAGGGCCGCGACATGGCCGCCATCAGCCAGCTGGCCGGCCGCCTGCCGGGCATGACGGTGGCGCGCGTGGGCTATGGACTGTCGAAGGAAGCGCGCGAGAAGGCCGAGGCCGAGATCTCGGCGCAAGCCATCCAGCGCTTCAAGGCCCGGGCCGAGGACTATGCGCGTCAGTTCGGCTTCGGCGGCTACGGCATCCGCGAGGTGAACGTCGGCCAGGCCGATGCGATGCCCGTGCAGCAGCCGATGTTCCGCCGCGCGATGGCGGCGCAGGCTGCGCCGGCTGACGAGTCGGTGCCCGTCGAAGCCGGGCGCACCACGGTGACCGTGGTCGTCAATGGCAGCGTGCAGATGTCTGCGCGCTGAAGCC
>CBIHPZ010000125.1:0-8553 GCA_966211865.1 uncultured Aquabacterium sp. | reverse complement strand
GCGCTGGTATTCGTTCACCGCGCGATTGTGCGCGGCCAGGTCGTCGCTGAAGACGCTGCTGCCGTCGCCGCGGGCGACGAAGTACAGCGCCTTGGTGGCCTCGGGCTGCACCGCCGCGCGCAGCGATGCGAGGCCGGGCATCGCGATGGGCGTGGGGGGCAGGCCGGTGCGCTGGTAGGTGTTGTACGGGCCGTCGGCCAGCAGGTCGCGCTTGCGCAGGTTGCCGTCGAAGCTGGTGCCCAGGCCGTAGATCACGCTGGGGTCGGTCTGCAGCGGCATGCCCACGCGCAGCCGGTTGTGGAACACCGCGGCGATGCGGCCGCGGTCTTCACCCTTGCCGGTTTCCTTCTCGACGATGGAAGCCAGGATGAGCGCCTGCTCAGGCGTCTTCACCGCCACGTTGGGCGCGCGCTCGGCCCACACGGCTTCCAGCTTCTGCTGCATCGCGGCGTGCGCGCGCTTCAGGATCGTGAGGTCGCTGACGCCGCGGCTGTAGAGGTAGGTGTCCGGGAAGAAGCGCCCTTCCGCGGGCATGCCGGGGTGCCCCAGCGCTTCCATCAGCTGCGCGTCGCTCATCTGCGCCGTCAGCGGTTTCAGGTGGGGCGCCTGGGCCAGGGCGGCGCGGAACTGGCGCAGGGTCCAGCCTTCGATCAGACGCACGCGTTCGAAGGCTTCGTCGCCCTGCACCATCTTCGCCAGCAGCTGCTGCGGCGTGGTGCCGGGGCCGATGGAATAGCTGCCGGCGCGGATGCGGCGTGCCTGGCCCGACCAGCGGAACCAGTGGTACAGCAGGAGCGGTTCGGTCTGAACGCCGGCGGCCACCCAGTCGCGCGCCACCTCGGGCGGCTGGGTGCCGGGCTCGATCGACAGCTCGACCGTGGGCCCGGCCAGCGGCAGCGGGCGGTTCAGCCACCAGAAGGCCGCGCCTGCGGCGACCAGCGCCAGCAGGACGATCAGCAACAGCAGACCACGCAGCAGTTTCATCCGGTCCGCGGTTCGGAAAGCGCCCGGCGGCGCAGTGGCCGCGTGCAGGCTCGGGTGAAGGGGGCGTGATGATAATCGCCGGGATGAGCCTCACCACCCCGCTGCGCGGCGCCGCCCGCCTCACCGACTGGGGCGTGATCCGCGCCCATGGCGCCGATGCCGCCACCTTCCTCCACAGCCAGTTGACGCAGGACATCGAAGGCCTGGGCCAGGACGAAGCGCGTCTCGCGGGCTACTGCTCGCCGAAGGGCCGGCTGCTGGCCAGCTTCGTGGTCTGGCGGCCGGCACCGGACGAAGTGCTGCTGGCCTGCAGCGCCGACCTGCTGGCGACGACCTTGAAGCGGCTGTCGATGTTCGTGCTGCGCGCCAAGTGCAAGCTGAGCGATGCGAGCGCCGATCTCGCGCTCTACGGCATCGTCGACCACGCGGTGCCGGCCACGGTGGGTGCCGTGCAGCGCGACGGCGATCGCACGCTGATCCGCCTGGCCGATGCCGAAGGCCTGCCGCGCGCCCTGCTGGCCCAGCCCGCCGGCGCCGCGGCGCCCGAGCTGCCCGCGCTGGACCTGGCGACCTGGAATTGGCTGGAGGTGCGCAGCGGCGTGGCCCGCATCGTGGCGCCCACGGTCGAGCAGTTCGTGCCGCAGATGGTGAACCTGGAGGTGGTCGGCGGCGTGAACTTCAAGAAGGGGTGCTACCCCGGCCAGGAGATCGTGGCGCGCAGCCAGTACCGCGGCACCTTGAAGCGGCGCGCGATGCTGTTCGACAGCGAGGCCGAGCTGCAGCCGGGGCAGGAGGTGTTCCACAGCGAGGACCCTGGGCAACCGGCGGGCCTGGTGGCGAATGCGGCGCGTGGCCCGGCCGGCAGCAGCAGCGCGCTGATCGAGGTGAAGCTGGCCGCGCTGGCCGGTGGCAGCTGGCATGCGGGCAGCGCCGATGGCCCGCTGCTGCAGCCGCGCGCCCTGCCCTATGAACTGCCGACCGAGGCCTGAAGCGCTTGCCGCGGTCGCTGTACGTCTATTACCGGATTGACGCGGCCAGCGTGGCTGAAGTCGCCGCGGCGGTGCGTGGTTTCCAGGCCCGGCTGTGCGAAGCCCATCCAGGCCTGCAGCTCGCCCTGCTGCGCCGGCCCGGCCAGCAGGACGGGCAGGTCACGCTGATGGAAACCTACGCGATGCCGGGCGGCATCGGCGACGCGCTGCAGGTGCGCATCGACGAAGCGGCCAGGTGCCTCGCCCCCTGGCTGCGCGGCGCGCGCCACACCGAGGTCTTCGAGCCGCTCGCTTGATTTGTTGGCGAGGCGCTAAAGCGCCCGCACCATCTCCACGTGCGGAATGCCGGCTTCCTCGAACACGGGGCCGCGTGTGGTGAAGCCGGCGCGCAGGTAGAACGGCGCGGCCGACATCTGCGCATGCAGCAGCGCTTCATGGAAGCCACGTTCACGCGCTGCCTGCATCAGCGCGTCCAGCACCGCCCGCCCTACCCGGCCGCCGCGCATGCTGGACAGCACGGCCATGCGGCCGATCTTGGCCACGCCGGGCACGTGCTCCAGCAGGCGGCCGGTGCCTAACGCGTGACCGAAGCGGTTGAAGGCGACGGCGTGCACGCAGCTGGCGTCGGCCGAATCCCATTCCATCTCGGCCGGGATCTTCTGCTCTTCCACGAACACCTTCGAGCGGATGCGGCCGGCTTCGGCGCCCAGTTCGTCCCAACCACCGACGCGCACCTCCACCATCGGCTTGCCGGCCTCGAAAGCCTGCAGCAGGTCGCGCAGTTCCTGGGGCACCGGCTTGCTCTTCTGCGTGGCGGGGTCGGCGAAGACGTACACC
Organism: uncultured Aquabacterium sp.; assembly: GCA_966211865.1. Classification (GTDB taxonomy): domain Bacteria; phylum Pseudomonadota; class Gammaproteobacteria; order Burkholderiales; family Burkholderiaceae_C; genus Pseudaquabacterium. Next base: position 5,743 of record CBIHPZ010000125.1, on the reverse strand, counting down.
AGCTCGCCGCTGACCAGCAGCTCGTCGTTCCGAAAGGCGGCCGCCTCCATCACCAGCGACGAGTTGCCCACGCGGGCGGTGCGCACGCCGATGTCCAGCAGGTCGTCGTAGCGGGCCGAGGCGTTGTATTCCAGCGTGGACTTGCGCACGTACAGGTCGCCGCCCAGGTAGTGCATCGTCTCCTGGTAGGGCGCGGCCAGCGCGCGCCAGTAGCCGCCCACCGCGGTGTCGAAGTACATCAGGTAGTGGCCGTTGAAGACGATCTTCTGCATGTCGACTTCGACCCAGCGCACGCGCAGGCGCTCGGCAAAGCGGAATTCGGTACGTTGGCTCATCGTGTCCACGCGGTTGAAAGTGCGGCGCCTATCGCCTGTTGTGCGCGGCCAGCTTCCTTGAGCGCGCGCCCCATCTTGATGAAGTCGTGCGTCATGCCGCGCACCAGGTCCAGTTCCACCTCGACGCCGGCGGCGCGCAGGCGGTCGGCGTAGGCGATGCCTTCGTCCACCAGCGGATCGCATTCGGCCAGCAGCACGAAGGCCGGTGCCACGCCTTCCAGGTCGTCGGCCTCCAGCGGCGCAAAGCGCCAGTCGCGGCGGTGGTGGTGGGGGATGTAGTGGTCGAAGAACCAGCAGACGTCGGCGGCCTCGAGCAGGAAGCCGTTGGCGAAGAGCTTGTGCGATGGCGTGTCCGCATGCGCCGTGGTGCCGGGCGTGATCAGCACCTGCATCTTCAGCTTCAGCCCGGTGTCGCGCGCGTGGATGGCACACACCGCGGCCAGGGTGCCACCGGCACTGTCGCCACCGACGGCGATGCGCGTGGGGTCGACACCGATCAGGTGGCCGTCGCGCGCCAGCCAGCGCATCACGGCCCATGAATCGTCCACCGCGGTGGGAAACGGGTATTCAGGTGCCAGCCGGTATTCCAGCGACAGCACCGCGCCGCCGGAGCGCAGGGCCAATTGGCGGCACAGGCTGTCGTGCGTCTCCACGCTGCCGATGGTGAAGCCGCCGCCGTGCAGGTAGAGCAGCACCGGGGGCTTCTCGGCCGGGCTGTTGCAGTACAGGCGGGCCCGCAGCGGTGCGCCGCCGGCGCCGCGCACGGTCAGGTCTTCCACGCGGGCCAATGGGGCGCGCGGCGGCTCCAGCACCTCGGCCGCGGATTCGTACGCAGCGCGCGCCTGCACCGGCGTCATCGCGTGGAAAGGCGTGCGGCGGGCGCGGCCGATGCGGTCCAGCAAACCCGCCATCGCGGGGGTCAGGAGAGAGGCGGTCACCGGCGCCCCCCGGCCGACAAGTGCATTGACCGGCCCACCGAGGAGGCGCCGGCCGGCTTGAAAGCGGCCCGGCGCTCGGCCCGCTGGAAGTTGGATGGAACGTATCCCACGGTGTCACCGAAGCGCTGGCAGCGCAGCGAAGCGGGCAAGGATACTGTCTGGCTTCTGCTGCTTCTTCCGGAGTGACCCGATGGCCCGCATCCTGTACCTGACGCAGATCGAGATCGACCACGGCGCCATCGCCGTGCTGCCCCAGGAGTGCGAGCGCATCGGCATGCGCCGTCCACTGGTGGTCACTGATGCCGGCGTGCGTGCGGCCGGCGTGCTGGACCTGGCGCTGGCCGGTTCGAACAAGCTCGGCGGCCTGCCCCACGCCGTCTTCGACCAGACGCCCAGCAACCCCACCGAGGCCGCGGTGCGCGCCGCCACCGAGGTCTTCCGCGCCAACGACTGCGACGGCCTGGTCGCCATCGGCGGCGGCTCCAGCATCGACCTGGCCAAGGGCGTCGCCATCGCGGCCACGCACCCCGGGCCGCTGAAGACCTACGCCACCATCGAAGGCGGCAGCGCGAAGATCACCGAGGCCGTGGCGCCGCTGATCGCCGTGCCGACCACCGCCGGCACGGGCAGCGAGGTGGCGCGCGGCGCCATCGTCATCGTCGACGACGGCCGCAAGCTCGGCTTCCACAGCTGGCACCTGATGCCCAAGGCGGCCATCCTCGACCCGCAATTGACGATGGGCCTGCCGCCGCTGCTCACCGCCGCGACGGGCATGGACGCGATCGCCCATTGCCTGGAAACCTTCATGGCGCCGGCCGTGAATCCGCCGGCCGACGGCATCGCGCTCGACGGCCTGGAACGCGGCTGGGCCCACATCGAACGGGCCACGCGCGACGGCCAGGACCGCGAGGCGCGCTGGGCCATGATGAGCGCGAGCATGCAGGGCGCGATGGCCTTCCAGAAAGGCCTGGGCTGCGTGCATTCGCTCAGCCACAGCCTGGGCGGAGCCAACCCTCGGCTTCACCACGGCACGCTGAATGCGGTGTTCCTGCCGGCGGTGGTGTTGTTCAACGCGGAGGCCGAATCGATCCAGCGCGAGCGCCGGCTGCAGCGCATCGCGCACGCCATGGGCCTGCCCGGCTGCGACAGCCGCGGCACCGAAGTGGCCGAGGCCATCCGCGCGCTGAATGCCAGGCTCGGCCTGCCGCCGGGCCTGGCGGCGATGGGCGTGACGCCTGAACTCTTCGAGCGCGTGATCGACGGTGCCATGGCGGACCACTGCCACAAGACCAACCCCCGCCTGGCCACGCGCGACGACTACCGCCGCATGATCGAAGCGTCGATGTAGATCTGCCCTGCCCGGCCTGCCGCTGCAGTTCGTCGCCCGGCACTGCAGTTGGTCGCAGCACGCGGGCGCGGCGGCGGGGCGGTTGATATGGTGTGCTACATCAGCAACACACCGGATCCGCCGCATGCAGACCTGGGACCACAAGCTGCCGATCTACCAGCAGCTGGCCGACCAGCTGGCCGCGCGCCTGCTGGACGGCGACCCGGCCGAGGGCGAGGCCCTGCCCTCGGTGCGCGCGCTGGCCAGCCGTTACCTGATCAACCCGCTCACCGTCTCGCGCGCGCTGCAGGCGCTGGGCGACGAAGGCCTGGTGGAAACCCGGCGCGGCCTTGGCATCTACGTGCGCCCCGGCGCCCGCGAACGCCTGAGGCGCGCCGAGCGCCAGCGCTTCCTGAACGACGAATGGCCGCAGCTGCGTGATCGCCTGCGCAGGCTGGGCATCGGCCCGGGCCAACTGAACTGGGAGGACTGATGGACCCGCTGATCCAGGCCCAGGGCCTGACACTGCGCTACGGCCGCAAGGTGGCGGTGGACGACGTGAGCTTTGCCATTGCCAAGGGCCGCGTCGTTGGCTTGTTAGGGCACAACGGCGCAGGCAAGACCACGCTGATGAAGGCGCTGGTGGGCCTGCTGCCGGCCCATGGCCGCCTGAACGTGCTGGGCGTGGACCCGACGAAGCAGCGCGTGGCGCTGCTGGAACGCCTGGCCTACATCCCGGACGTCGCCATCCTGCCGCGCTGGGCCCGCGTGGGCGAGCTGATCACGCTGATGAGCGGCCTGCACCCGCGCTTCTCGGCGGAGCGTGCGCGGGCGCTGCTGAAGCGCACCAGCGTGTCGCTGCCGGACAAGGTGAGGTCGCTGTCCAAGGGCATGGCGGTGCAGGTGCACCTGGCGTTGGTCGCGGCGATCGACGCGCAACTGATGATCCTGGACGAGCCGACGCTGGGCCTGGACGTGCTCTCGCGCAAGGCCTTCTACGAGATGCTGATCGACGAGTGGTGCGACGGCGAGCGCAGCGTGCTGATCTCCACGCACCAGGTCGAGGAGATCGAGGGCTTGCTGTCCGACGTGATCATGCTCAACGAGGGCAGGCTGGTGCTGTCCATCAGCCTCGAGGAGATGGACCGCCGCTTCGTCGCCCTGAGCCATGACCCGGCGCAGGCCGCCGCCATGGCCGCCGCGCACCCGCTGCTGCGCTACCGCGTGCAAGGCGGCAGCGCGGCGCTGTTCGACGGGCCGCCCCCCGAAAGCGTGCAGGCCCTGGGCCAGCGCGTGCGGCCCAGCCTGGTGGACCTGTTCATGGCGCTGACCCGCGCGCCCGAAATCAACCGCACCCAAGGATGAGCACGATGAGCGCCAAGCGTTTCAATGCGCTGCTGCAGCGCGAGTGGATGCAGCACCAGCGCGGCTGGTGGGTCGTCATGGCGGTGCCGGTGATCGTGCTGCTGCTGCTGGCGGTCTATGGAAACGTGAACATCACGCTGGACGACGACGGCGACACCAGTGTCATCCGGACACCGTCCGCGCTGCTGCTGGCCATGGGCAGCCTGGGCGGGCTGGCCATCGGTTGCATGGCCTTGGCGTGGCTCAGTTCGCTGCTGCAGGCGCCGGGCCTGGCGCGGCGCGACCGGCAGGACCGCTCGATCGAGTTCTGGCTGTCGCTGCCGATCGGGCACGCGCAATCGCTGGGGGCGACGCTGCTGATGCACCTGCTGCTGGTGCCGCTGCTGGCGCTGCTGGTCGGTACCGTGGGCGGCTTGCTCGTGTCGCTGGTGGTCGTCAGCAAGGCCTGGGGTGTGGCCGACTGGATCACGCTGCCTTGGGGGGCGCTGCTGGCGGGCGCCGCGGCCGTGCTGCTGCGCCTGGCCGCCGGCCTGGCCCTGGCCACGCTGTGGGTGGCGCCGGTGCTGCTGCTGGCCATGGCGGCTTCGGCCTGGCTCAAGCGCTGGGGCGTGCCCGTGGTGGCGGCGTTGATCGGGATCACGGGCGTGGTGCTGGACAAGCTCTTTGCCTGGCCCATCGTCTGGGAGACGCTGAAGGTCATCGGGCGCTCCGCCGCCCGCGCCTTCATCGGCGCGGACCGCGGCGGCGGTCCGCAGCTGCAGAACGTGGCTGATGCGGATGGCGCGGCGCAGATCCTGCAAGCGGTGCCGGGCTGGGCGGTGGAAGACCTGGGCCAGGCGCTGCACGCGCTGCTGAGCCCGGTGTTCGGCATCGGCCTCCTGGTCGGGGCGGCAGGCTTCATGCTGCTGGTGCTGCGAAGGTCGCGCGGAGCCTGATGCGGCGCTGACGGTCGGTTGGTTCCTAACAGATGAAAAAAGCGGCCACGAGGGGCCGCTTTCGTTGGTCCGCCGAGCGCCGGTGGTGCCGGCGCCGCGGGATCAGCCGTGCTTCTTGTCGAAGAACTGCTCGTCTTCCGTCGAGCCCTTCAGCGCGGCGGTGGAGGCCTGGGCTTCGATCGTGGTCGTCACGGCGTCGAAGTAGCCGGTGCCGACCTCACGCTGGTGCTTCACCGCGGTGAAGCCACGCTCGGCGGCGGCGAATTCCTTCTGCTGCAGCTCGACGAAGGCCGTCATGTTGTTGCGGGCGTAGCCGTAGGCCAGGTCGAACATCGAGTAGTTCAGGCTGTGGAAGCCGGCCAGCGTGATGAACTGGAACTTGTAGCCCATCGCGCCCAGCTCGCGCTGGAACTTGGCGATGGTCGCGTCGTCCAGGTTCTTCTTCCAGTTGAACGACGGCGAGCAGTTGTAGGCCAGCAGCTTGCCCGGGAACTTGGCGTGGATGGCGTCGGCGAACTGCTTGGCGAAGGCCAGGTCGGGCGTGCCGGTCTCGCACCAGATCAGGTCGGCGTACTCGGCATAGGCCAGGCCGCGGCTGATGGCCTGCTCGATGCCGTTGCGGCTGCGGTAGAAGCCTTCCACCGTGCGCTCGCCGGTGAAGAAGGGCTTGTCGTTCTCGTCGACGTCGCTGGTCACCAGATCAGCCGCTTCGGCGTCGGTGCGGGCCAGCAGGATGGTGGGCGTGCCCATCACGTCCGCGGCCAGGCGCGCGGCGACCAGCTTGCTCACCGCTTCACGGGTGGGCACCAGCACCTTGCCGCCCATGTGGCCGCACTTCTTGGC
>CBIHPZ010000124.1:0-8577 GCA_966211865.1 uncultured Aquabacterium sp. | reverse complement strand
CGGATTGGCCGCGAGGGCGCCATTCGAACACCCATGAAAGAAAAAACAGTCGCCGGGATCCTGGCCCTCACCGCGCTCTGCGCTGCCCTGCTCGCGGGCTGCCAACGCTCGGGTTCCGAGGGTGCCACGGCATCCGCACAAGCAGGGTCGGCCGCGTCGGGCGCGGCCTCCGGCGCCGGCCGCGGGGCCACCGCGGTCAGCGTCTTCACCACGCAGAAGCGCGACGTGCCGGTCACCGTCGAAGCCGCCGGCACGGTGGTGGCGCTGGACGCGGTGGACGTGCGGCCGCAGCTGTCCGGCACCATCGCCGAGGTGCTGGTCAAGGACGGCGACTTCGTCAAGCGCGGCCAGCCGCTCTTCCGGTTGGACGTGCGGGCCCAGCAGGCCAACGTCGACCGCGCCCGCGCCCAGCTGCTGAAGGACCAGGCCACGCTGGCCGACCTGGAACGGCAATGGAAGCGCGCGCAGGAACTGCGGGCCGAGAACTTCATTGCCCAGAGCGCGGCCGACACCGTGCGCGCGAACGTCGAAGCGCAGAGGGCCGCCGTCGCGGCATCGCAAGCCGCGCTGCGCGCTGCCGAGGTGGACGTGAGCTTCGGCACCATCAGCGCGCCGCTCTCCGGCCGCATCGGCACGGTGGCCGTGCACCGCGGCTCGCTGGTGCAGCCCGGCGGCGCGGCGCTGCTGGGCATCAACCAGATCGACCCGATCGGCGTGGCCTTCAGCGTGCCCGAGTCGCAGCTGGCCGCATTGCTGCGCAGCCCCGGCGGCAGCGCGCAGGACACCGGCACCGAGGTCGTCGTGTCGTCCGGCGCGCCCACCGAACGCGGCCGTGCGGCACCGGCCGGCGCAGTCGGCGCCTCGGGCGCCTCGGGCGCGGCGGGCGCTTCCGGCCCGCTGCGCGGCAAGGTGGTGTTCGTCGACAACGCGGTCGACACCCCCACCGGCACCATCAAGGTCAAGGCCGAACTGGCCAACAAGACGCAGGCCCTGTGGCCTGGCCAGTACGTCAGCGTACGCATGACCACGCGCACCATGGCCGGCGCGCTGGTGATCCCGCAGGCCGCACTGGTCATCCGCGGCAACGACCGCTCGGTCTACGTCGTGAAGGCCGACTCCACCGTCGAGTCCCGCCCGGTGCAGACGCGGCTGCCGACCGGCGAGTTCGTCGTCGTCGAAGGCGTGCAGGAAGGCGAGCGGGTGGTGGTGGACGGCAAGCAGAACGTGCGCCCCGGCAGCACCGTGCGGCCCACGCCGTGGCAGAGCGCCGGCGGCGAACGCCGCGGCGGCGGCCGGGGCGCGGCGGGTGGCGCGGGTGCGGCCTCCGGCGCGGCTTCCGGTGCCTCGTCCGGCGCATCGGCCGGCACCGGCGCGGCGGCACTGCCCGGCAGCGGCCTGCCCTCGTCCTGAGCGGAGCGCCCCCCAATGCTCACCGACCTCTTCATCCGCCGTCCGGTGATGACGGTGCTGCTCAACATCGCCGTCGTCATGGCCGGCCTGGTGGCGCTGAAGGACATCCCGGTGGCGGCGCTGCCGCGCTACGACACGCCGGTGATCCAGGTCAGCGCCAACCTGCCGGGCGCCTCGCCCGACACCATGGCCAGCTCGGTCGCGCTGCCGCTGGAGAAGCAGTTCTCGACCATCGCCGGCCTCACCACCATCAGCTCCACCAACACGCTGGGCTCCAGCTCGGTGACCTTGGAGTTCGAGGCCTCGCGCAACATCGACGCCGCCGCGGTGGACGTGCAGGCCGCCCTCTTCCGCGCGCAGCGCTCGCTGCCCGCGGAGATGACCACGCCGCCGTCCTACCGCAAGGTGAACCCGGCCGATGCGCCGGTGCTGCTGGTGGCGCTGCAGTCGCCGTCGATGGGCATGGCGGAGCTGAACGAGTACGCCGAGAACCTGATCGCGCCCACGCTGTCGACGATCACGGGGGTGGCCCAGGTCGCCATCTTTGGGCAGAAGCGGTTCGCGGTGCGGATCAAGGTGCGCCCCCAGGCCTTGGCCGAACGCAACCTGGCGCTGGATGAGCTGCGCGCCGCCGTCGCCGCGGCGAATCCCAACACGCCCGTGGGCGTCCTCGACGGCCCCCAGCAAACCCTCACCGTCCAAGCCAACCGCCAGCTCGCCACCGCCCGCGAGTTCGCCAACGTCATCGTCGCCACCCGCGACGGCGCGCCGGTGCGCCTGCGCGACGTGGCCGACGTGCAGGACAGCTTCGACACGCTGAAGAACAGCTCCACCTTCGCGGGGGAGCCCAGCGTCACGCTGGCCATCCAGCGCCAGCCGGATGCCAACACGGTGGAGGTGGTGGACCGCGTGCTCGCGACCTTGCCGCGCTTCAAGGACCAGCTGCCCGAGTCGGTCACCATCTCGCCGCTGAACGACCGCTCGCAGTCCATCCGCGAGGCGCTGCACGACGTCAACCTGACCTTGGCCGGCACCATCGTGCTGGTCATCCTGGTGATCTTCCTGTTCCTGCGCCGCGCCGCGGCCACGGTGATTCCCGCGCTGTCGCTGCCGATCTCGCTGATCGGCGCGGTGTCGCTCTTGTACCCACTGGGCTACAGCCTGGACAACATCTCGCTGCTGGGGCTGACTCTGGCGGTGGGCCTGGTGGTGGACGACGCGATCGTGATGCTGGAGAACATCGTGCGCCACGTGGAGGACGGCATGCCGCCCTTCCAGGCGGCGCTGAAGGGCGCGCGCGAGATGGCCTTCACGATCATGTCGATCTCGGTGTCGCTGGTGGCGGTGCTGATCCCGATCTTCTTCATGCCCGGCGTCATCGGCCTCTTGTTCCACGAATTCGCGGTGGTGGTGGGCCTGTCGATCCTGGTGTCGGCCGTGGTGTCGCTCACCTTGGTGCCCATGCTCGCCAGCCGCTTCCTGCGCCACCACGAGGCGACCGAGGAGTCCGCGCTGGGCCGCGTCTTCGAACGCGGCTTCACGGCCGTGCTGAACCTGTACGCCCGCACCCTGGACTGGTCGCTGGCGCACCGCTGGGTCATCGGCCTGGTGGCCATCGGCAGCTTCGTGCTCACCGCGGTGCTCTTCGTCACCATCCCCAAGGGCTTCTTCCCCGAGGAAGACATCGGCCAGATCCAGGTCACGGTGGAAGCGGCGGAAGACATCTCCTTCCCCGCGATGGAGGCGCTGACCGAGCGCGTGGGCACCATCCTGCGCAAGGACCCCGCGGTGGACGCGGTGGGCACCCGCGTGGGCGGCGGGGGCGGCGGCGGCCAGAACACCGGCCGCGCCTTCGTCACCTTGAAGCCGCGCAAGGAACGGCCGCACATGACCGAGGTGGTCGACCGCCTGCGCCGCCAGATGCGCGCGGTGCCCGGCGTGGCGGTCTACATGCGGCCGGTGCAGAACCTGCAGCTGGGCGGCCGCGCCGCGAAAAGCCGCTACCAGTACACGCTGCAAAGCGTCAGCGCCGACGCGCTGAACGACTGGGCCACCCGCCTGGCCGACCGCATGGGCCGCGACCCACTGTTCCGCGACGTCACCAGCGATTCGCAGCTGCGCGGCCTGCAGGCCTCGCTGCGCATCGACCGCGACCGCGCCGAGCTGCTCGGCGTCTCGATGGCCGACCTGCGCAGCACGCTGTACACCGCCTACGGCGAGCGCCAGGTGGCCACCATCTACGGCCCGGCCAACAGCTACCAGGTGATCATGGAAGCGGCCGACGCCGACCGCCAGTTCGAGGACGCCTTCAGCCGCCTGTACATGCGTGGCAAGGGCGGCGCGCTGGTGCCGCTGTCGTCCTTCGCCAGCGTGGAACGCACCATCGGCCCCACAGCAGTCAATCACCAGGGCCAGCTGCAGGCCATCACGCTGTCGTTCAACCTGGCCCCCGGCGTGGCGCTGGGCGACGCGACGAAGAAGCTGGAGAGCTTCGTCGCCGAGATGAAGCTGCCGCCCACCATCGTCACCAGCTACGGCGGCGACGCGGCGGTGTTCCAGGACTCGCAGGGCGGCCAGGCGGTGCTGCTGATCGTGGCGGTGCTGGTCATCTACCTGCTGCTGGGCGTGCTGTACGAGAGCTACATCCACCCGCTGACCATCCTGGCCGGCCTGCCCTCCGCCGCGGTGGGCGCGCTGCTCACGCTGACGCTCTTCGGCAAGGACCTGACCCTGATCGCGACCATCGGCATCCTGATGCTGATCGGCATCGTCAAGAAGAACGCGATCATGATGATCGACTTCGCGCTGGAGGCGCAGCGCAACGAGGGCCTGGCGCCCGCGCAGGCCATCCGCCAGGCCTGCCTGCTGCGGCTGCGGCCGATCATGATGACGACCTTGGCCGCGCTGATGGGCGCGCTGCCGATCGCCTTGGGGCTGGGCGCCGGCGCCGAGCTGCGCCAGCCGCTGGGCCTGGCGGTGGTGGGCGGGCTGATCGTCTCGCAGGCCGTCACGCTGTACATCACGCCGGTGATCTACCTGGCGCTGGACCGCTGGAGCGGCCGCGGGCCGATCGTCGACGACCAGGTGGGGCGGGCTGCGCACGCACCAGCATCGAATGTCGCCGCCGACCATCCCTAACTCCAAACCCGGCAGGGCGGTGTAAGCGCGGTATCGGTCCCGTGGCCACCGTGGCATCATCGCCCGCTGATTCGAAACGTATCGGGCTGCCACCGGCGGCAACAGGACCATGAGGGACGCCCCGTCGAGCTATCTCACTGACGCCTTGATCGCGACCCAGCTCGCGCCCCCGCCGCCCCCGGAACCCCAGCGCGTGCGCCTGGAGCGCTTCAGTCCCCTGGCGTGGCTGCGCGGCCGACTGTTCCGCGGCGAAGGCATCAGCGGCACCACGCTGGTCCCGGCCAGTTCGTCCATCCCGCCCACCGCGCCGATCGTCGAAAGCCGCGGCCAGGCGCTGCGTGCCGCGCACCGCGCCCTGCATGCCCTGATGAAGGAACGGCCGGCGCTGCGGCGGCTGATGCCGCACCTGGCCCACATCGAGCGCTCGTTGCGCAAGCATGGCTCGCGCGCGCTGCTGCGCCTGTCGGCCGTCGTGCTGCAGCGCGGCCTGGAGCAGCTGGAAACCCTGCAGGCCGACGAACCGCGCGACGCCCTGCGCGCCCTGCGCACCCGCCTGGTGGAAGCCATTGCGCTTCGCAACGTGGCCAAGAGCGTCACCTCGCCGGCCGCGTTGCAGGGCGGCGAAGCGGCCGTGGAGGTGATGGAAGCGTCGCAGTCGGAGTTCGACGAGGTCGAGCGCAGCTGGACCGGCTCGATGCCGCTGCACCAGCCGCGGTGGGACGATTCCCGCCACTGACGCGGCAGCGCTCGGCGCTGGTCGCGCTGCCGGAAGGCATCCCCAACGGACGGCCACGACGACCTGCGGGAGGCCGCCGCAGCCTGGCGCTGATCCGGCGCCGCCACACTGAATCGACAAGGGCCGCAGCTGCGGCCCTTGCTTCATCCAGCGCTTCAAGAAGCCGCCGCGCCACGCGCGGCCCGGCCCTCACTGGTCCAGGTTCAGTTCCTGGATCTTGCGCGTGATGGTGTTGCGCCCGATGCCCAGCTTGTGCGCCGCCTCGATGCGGCGGCCGCGCGTGACGTCCAGCGCGGTCTGGATCAGCTGGGCCTCGAACTGGCGCGTCAGCGTGTCCCACACCTCGGGGTCGCCGGCCTCCAGCAGGCGGCGGGCTTCGCGCTGCAGGTCGGCCAGCCAGCCGGTGGTGGCGCCGGCCATCACGGCCACCGCGGCGGCCGCCTGCGGCAAGGCGAAGGCCATGGGCGCCGCGGGCGTGGTGGCGACTGGCGAGGCGATGGGGTCGCCGGCCACGCCGGGGGCGCCCAGCGGCAGCCGGGGCACCTCGCCGCTGAGCAGTTCGGGCGGCAGGTCCTTGGGCTCGATGACCTGCGCCGGCGCCATCACCGTCAGCCAGTGGCAGACGTTCTCCAGCTGCCGCACGTTGCCGGGAAAGTCGAAGCCCATCAGCCGGTCCAGCGCGGCGTCGGTGATGCGCTTGGCCTCGACCCCCAGCTCGCGCGCGCTCTTGGCGAGGAAGAAGCGCGTCAGCGCCGGGATGTCCTCGCGCCGCTCGCGCAGCGGCGGCAGGCGCAGGCGGATGACGTTCAGGCGGTGGAACAAGTCCTCGCGGAACGCGCCTTCGCGCACGCGCTGCTCCAGGTTCTGGTGGGTGGCCGCGATGACGCGTACATTGGCCTTTAGCGGCTGGTGCCCGCCCACGCGGTAGAACTGCCCGTCCGACAGCACGCGCAACAGGCGCGTCTGCAGGTCGAAGGGCATGTCGCCGATTTCATCGAGGAACAGCGTGCCGCCGTCGGCCTGCTCGAAGCGGCCGCGGCGCATGGTCTGCGCGCCGGTGAAGGCGCCGCGCTCGTGGCCGAAGAGCTCGCTTTCCAGCAGGTCCTTCGGGATCGCCGCGGTGTTGATGGCGATGAAAGGGCCGTTGGCGCCGGCGTCGCCGCGCGGGCTGTGCTTGTGCAGCGCGCGCGCCACCAGTTCCTTGCCCGAGCCCGATTCGCCGGTGATCAGCACCGTGACGTTGCTCTGGCTCAGCCGGCCGATGGCGCGGAACACGTCCTGCATCGCCGGCGCCTGGCCCAGCATCTCCGGCATTTCCGACGCCGCCGCGTCGCGCACTTCCTCGCGCAGGCTTTCATCGACCGCGCGGCGGATCAGCTCGATCGCCTTGGTCAGGTCGAAGGGCTTGGGCAGGTATTCGAAGGCGCCGCCCTGGAAGGCCGATACGGCACTGTCCAGGTCCGAGTAGGCGGTCATGATGATGACCGGCAGGCCCGGGTGGCGCTGCTTCACCTTCGTCAGCAACTCGATGCCCGAGCCCCCGGGCATGCGGATGTCGCTGACCAGCACCTGCGGTTCATCGTCGTCCAGCGCGAGCAGCACGTCGCGTGGGTTCGAGAAGCTGCGGACCGAAAACTGCTCGCGCTGCAGCGCCTTCTCGAGCACGAATCGGATGGATTGGTCGTCGTCTACGATCCAGATGGGTTTCATCGAGTGGCGCGCCTGTCGTCCTCTTGGGCCGCCCGGACTTCCTTATCAGGGCAGCGGTATCGTGATCTTGAACAAGGTCCGGCCGGGCACGCTGTCGCACTCGATCATTCCCAAGTGCTGCTGGACGTACGTTTGCGCCAGCGTCAGCCCCAGACCCGAACCGCCCTCCCGCCCTGAGACCAGGGGATAGAAGATGCGGTCACGGATCTCGTCGGGCACGCCCGGACCGTTGTCCTCGATATGCAATTCCAGTGCCAGTCGGAAGCGCTGCTTGCCAATCGTCACCTGCCGCGCCACGCGGGTCCGCAGCACGATGCGCGCGTCCCCCGCCGCGATGCGCTCGGCCAGCGCCAATGCCGCGTTCTGCGCGATGTTGAGCACGGCCTGGATCAGCTGCTCGCGGTCGCCGCGGAAGTCCGGGATGGAGGTGTCGTAATCGCGCTGTACCTTGAGCCCCTGCGGGAACTCGGCCAGGATCAGCGCCCTCACCCGCTCGCACACCTCGTGGATGTTGACGTCGGCCACCACGTGCGGCCGGCGGTGCGGCGCCAGCAGGCGGTCGACCAGGGCCTGCAGGCGATCGGCCTCGCGGATGATGACGTTGGTGTACTCGGTCAGCTCCTTCGATTGCAGGTCCATCGCCAGCAGCTGCGCGGCACCGCGGATGCCACCCAGCGGGTTCTTGATCTCGTGGGCCAGGTTGCGGATCAGCTCCTTGTTGGCCTGCACCTGGCCGATGGAGCGCTCCTCGCGGTCCTGCTTGGTCTGCTGCTCGATCTCCAGCATCTCCACCAGCGCCAGGTCGCGCCGGTGGTCGATCTGCGTGACGATGACGTGCACGGGCAGCGGGTCGTTCGCCGCCAGCGGCGCGCGCTTGAGGCTGCCGTCGAAGCGGCCGGTGGCGATCTCGTTGCGAAGCACGGCGGTCAGGGTCTCGCGCAACTGGCCGCTTTCGCCGAACCAGTCGAAGAGGTGCGAGCGCATCAGGCTCTTGCGCGAGAGGCCCGCCACCGTCTCGAACATGGCATTGACGTAGCGCAGCGAGCCATCTTCGGCCACCACCGCGACCATGGTCGCCAGCAGGTCCAGCGCCTCGTAGCGGGCGCTTTCGGCGGGCGTCATGGCAGCTTGGCGATTTCGCGCTTCAGCGCGGCGATGTCGCTTTCGCTGCGGGTGATGCTGGCCTTGAGGCCGGCCACGCGGTCGATGTAGGTCTGGTAGTTGCGCTCGCTGCCCAGGCGCTCGGGCTCGCCGTTGTTGTACTCGCGCTTGAGCCCGGCCAGCTTGTCTTCCTCGCGCTTCAGCTCGGCCTCCAGGATGCGGCGCGCCTCGGTGTCGCGCTGGCGCTGCGCCGTGGGGTCGACCTTGCCGCCATCGGGCCCGCTGGCGGCGCCGCGGGCAGCGGCGCCATTGGCCTGCGGCGCCGGCGTGCGCGGCTTCGGCATCTGGATCACGGTCACCGGCGTGCCCTCGATCAGCTTGCAGCCGCGCTCGCGCGCTTCGGCGGTGGTGATCTGGTCGGTGTAGAGCACCGGCGGGCCGGGGCAGCGATAAACCGCAACGGACGCGCCAGCCGGCGCGGG
>CBIHPZ010000123.1:0-8609 GCA_966211865.1 uncultured Aquabacterium sp. | reverse complement strand
CAGCGGCTGCTGGGCCAGCGCGGCGGCCGAAGCGCGCGCCGGCAGCGCCGGGCCCCGCGGCGCCACGGCCCCGAATTCGTCGTCCAGCCCCGGCGTCACCACCAACGCGCGGCCGGCCGCGGGCAGGGTGACCAGGGCCAGGTCGATGGTGTTGTCGTCCACCGCCTTCACGATCTCGGCGGTGTTGCCGGTGGTGACGGTGAGCTCCAGCGCCGGAAAGCGCCGCCGCAGCTCGCGCAGCACCGGCGGCAGCAGGAAGATGCACGCGGTGGCGCCGGTGCCCAGCCGCACGCGGCCGGCCACGCCCGCGGCGTGCGCGCCGACGGCGTCCAGCGCCGCGGCCACCGCCCCGTCGATCTGCGCGACGTGCGGCAGCAGCGCGGCGCCGGCGGCGGTGGGCCGGGCGCGCCGGCCCACGCGCTCGACCAGCAGCGTGCCCAGGCGCTTCTCCAGCTGGCGCACCTGCAGGCTGACCGCGGGCTGCGTCAGCTGCAGCCGCTCCGCCGCGGCGGAAAAGCTGCCCAGTTCAATGACGGCCGCAAAGGCGCCGAGCTGGTCCAGGTTGAGTCGCTGCACGGCAAAGGATTCCTCATGCATCGCATAACGACGATGAGCTTCCTTTATACCGTCGCCCCGCCCACACTGGCCCGATGAAAGGCCACCCTGCTCCCGCTTCGTCTTCCCCCATCGCCGCGCCCACGGTCCTGGTGCGCGACGCCCAGCCCGCCGACATGGCCGCCGTGCAGGCCATCTACGCCCACCACGTGCTGCACGGCCGCGCCACCTTCGAGGAAGTGCCACCCACCGTGGATGAATTCCTCGCGCGCCGCGCCGCGGTGCTGGCCGCCGGTCTGCCGTACCTGGTCGCCGAATGCGACGGCGAACTCAGCGGCTACTGCTACGCCGTGCCCTACCGCCCGCGGCCGGCCTACCGCCACACGATCGAGGATTCGGTCTACGTCGCGCACGACCGCGCGGGCCGCGGCATCGGCCGCGCGCTGCTGGGTGCGCTGGTGGCGCGCTGCGAGAACGGCCCCTGGCGCCAGCTGCTCGCCGTGGTCGGCAACAGCGGCAACGCCGGTTCGCTGGCGCTTCACGAATCGCTGGGCTTCCAGCGCGTGGGCATGCTGCGCTCGGTCGGCTTCAAGCTCGGCGCCTGGACCGACACGGTGCTGATGCAGCGCGCGCTGGGCGCGGGAGACGCCACCCTGCCCTGACCGATGGCTCAGGCCGGCTTCTGCAGGCGCTGCTCCACGTCCAGCAGCAGTGCATTCAGCCGGTCGAGCGGCCACAGGTCGTCCGTGCCGCTGGTGTTGGTGAAGGCGAAGGCGGCGCGCTGCCCTGCCACGTCGACCGCGGCGATGCTGCTGAAGCCGGCCACGACGCCGTCATGCCCCAGCACCGGCCGTCCGTCCACCCGCAGGCCGTACCAGCCCAGCGCGTAGTCGTCCTCCGCCAGGCCGCGCAGGCGCTGCAGGTAGCCGGACGGCAGCGGCGTCGGCCGGTTCTGCAGCGCCAGCAGGTGCCAGTGCAGCCAGCGGGCATAGCCATCGGGCGTCACGGCGGCGTCCCGTCCGGCCGGGTGCAGCACCTCGAACCAGCGGGCCTGGGCGCCGTCTTCCGGAGGCAGCACGGCCAGGCGCCCGGGCGGCCCGGCGTGGCCTGCAGGCCGGTCATTCACCACCTCGTCGGCCGGCACCCAGCGCAGCGAAAGCCCCAGCGGCTGGTTCAGCTCCCGCGCCGCCAACTCGTAAAAGACGCGTCCTGTGCGTGCTTCCAGCATCATCGCCGCCAGGGCATACCCGGCATTCGAGTACTGGAAGTCCTGCCCCGGCACCACGCCCTCCGCCACCGGCAGGCTCAGCAGCCAGGCGGCAAAGATGCGCTGGCGGGCGGCCAGTGCGGCCGGCGGCGAGGCCGCGTCTTTTCCGAGGTAGGCCATGAACAGCGCCATGTCGCTGGCCTTGTTGAAGGGCATCAGCCCGCCGCGGTGCGCCAGCAGCTGCTCCAGCGTGACGCCGCGGTAGGCGCCTTGCATCGCCGGCGCCAGGTCGGGCAGCGCCTGGGCCAGCGTGGTGGACCAGTCGATCACGCCACGCTCGACCAGCCTGGCCGCGACCTGCGCGGTCATTGCCTTGGTGATCGAGCCGACCAGGAACGGGTCGTTGCGGCGCACCTCATCAGCGCCGCCCATCCGGCGCAGGCCGGCAGCCTGCTGGAAGCGGACATCCGGCGTCAGGCGGCCGACGACGACGCCGACCAGGCCCGCGCGCACCGCGTCGTTCGCGGCGGCCTGCAGTTCCGGTGAGTCGCGCGGGGCTGGCCCGGCGTCGTCATCGCCCCCGCCGCAGCCCGGCAAGGTGGCCGCGGCCACGGCCGCCGCAGAAGAAAGCATGAAGTGGCGCCGCGACAACGAGGCATGGGAAGGAAGCATTTGCAAGGCCTGGAATGAAGACCAGGCGCATTCTTCGAAGCGCGCCTCAAGAAGCGCCAAAGGGCTGGGCCGCGCCACAAGCCGCACCGAGCGCCGCACGCGGCGCACCTGCCCCTCTGTGCGCTCTGTGCCCGGGGCCGCTTTCACGCCGCCTCTGGCCTCTGGCCTCTGGCCTCTGGCCTCTCGCCTCTCGCCGCCTCAAGCCGCCACGGGCCAGCGCCGTTCGATGTCCAGCACCGCGTTGTTCAGCCGCTGCAGGGGCCAGGGGCCCTCCTCCACCCCGGTGTTGGTGAAGGCAAAGCTGGCGCTGCGGCCGGCGGTGTCGATGACCGCCAGGCTGCAGAAGCCGGCGTAGGCGCCGTCGTGCACCAGCACCGGCCGGCCGTCCAGCTTCAGCGCGATCCAGCCCAGCCCGTAGTCACCCTCGGCCAGGCCACGCAGGCGGCGCAGGTAGCCTTCGGGCAGCGGCGTGGCCTTGCCGCGCAACGCCAGCAGGTGCCAGTGCAGCCAACGCGCATAGGCGTCGGGCGTGGCCGCCGTGTCCACGCCCGCCGGCCGCAGCACCTCGGCCCAGCGGGCGCGCTGGCCCTCTTCCGGCGGCAGCGCGGCGAGGTGACCCGGCTGGCCGGCGTGGCCCGAAGGCCTGTCCTTGGCCGCCTCGTCCGCCGGCAGCCAGTGCACCGCCACGCCCAGCGGCTGCGCCAGTTCCTGTTCGAACAAGGCGGCGTACGGCCGGCCGGTGCGCGCTTCCAGCACCATCGCCGCCAGCGCGTAGCCGGCGTTCGAGTAGAGGAAGTCCCGGCCCGGCGCCGCGCCATCCGGCGCGGGCTGAGCCAGCACCCACTGTGCGAACACCCGCTGGCGGCCCGCCAGCGCGGCAGGCAGCTCCACCGCGTCATTTGAAAGATAGGCTTCGAACTGGGCGATGTCGGCCGGGTTGTCGAAGGCCATCAGGCCGCCGCGGTGCGTCAGCAGCTGCTCCAGCGTCACGCTGCGGTAATCAGCTCGCATGGACGGCGCCAGGGCGGACAGCGCTTCGCCAAGCGTGGTGGTCCAGGACAGCACGCCACGCTCGACCAGCCGTGCCGCCACCATCGAGGTCATGGCCTTGCTGGTGGAGCCGATCAGGAACCGGTCGCCGGCCTGCACCCGCGCGGCGCCACCCAGCCGCCGCAGGCCGGCCGCTTGCTGGCCACGTACTTCGGGCGTCAGTCGGCCGACGACCACGCCCACCAGGCCCGCACGCACCGCCTCGTCGGCCACGCGCTGCAGTTCGGGTGAATCGGTGGGTGCGGGTTCGCGGTCCTCGTCACCGCCGCCACAGGCGGGCAAGGTGCCGGCGGCGAGCGTGGCCGCGGCGCCGATGAGGAAGGCGCGGCGCTGGCGCGAGGCGGACGAGGGAATCGATGGGAGCGTGGAACGCATGCGCAGGGTCCGGTGATGAAGACCGGCCCCATTCTTCGCAGCGACCCTCAGGCCTTCCCAAAGACCGGCAGGCCCAGCACGAAGGCGACGCCGCGGCCGTCGAGGCCGTCCTCGATGTGCACCTGCCCGCCCAGCCGGCCCGCGGCCTGGCGCACGATGGCCAGCCCCAGGCCGGAGCCGGCCACGTCGCCCTGCGTGTCGCCGCGCCAGAAGCGCTCGAAGGCGCGATCGCGCTGGTCGCGCGGGATGCCGGGCCCGTCGTCGGCCACGGACAGGCTCACCTGCCCCCCCGCCTCGCGCAGCGTCACCACCACGCGCCCATCCGCCGGCACGTAGCGCAGCGCGTTGTCCACCAGGTTCTGCAGCACCGACTCGAACGCCACGCGGTCGATGCGGCAGGGCAGGCGATCGGGCGCGTCGAGCGACAACTCCAGCCCCAGTGCCAGCGCCTGGGGCACGGCGGCTGCCAACGCGTCTTGTGTCAGGACCACCAGGTCGACGTCCTGCGGCGCGCGCGGGTGCGCATCGTCCAGCGCGGCCAGGTCCAGCAGCTGCCGGCTGAGGTGCGAGGCGCGCTCCAGCGCATGGTCCAGCGCGGCGCCGGCCTCGCGGCGGTCGCCCTCGTCCGGGGTGTGCGCCAGCAGGTGGGCCTGCGCGGCGATGGCGGCCATGGGCGTGCGCAGCTCGTGCGCGGCGTCCTGCACGAAGGCGCGCTCGCGCTGCACGTGCGCGCGCAACTGGGCCAGCAGGCTGTCGAAGGCGGTCACCAGCGGCTTCAGCTCCGCGTGGCGGGGCGCGAGCCCCAAGGGCGACAGGTCCGCTGCATCACGCGCGGCCACCCGCCGCGCCAGCTCCCGCAGCGGCCGCAGGCCGCGCTGCACCGCGATCCACAGCGGCAGCAGCACCAGCGGAAACGCCAGCAGCAGCGAGAACAGCAGTTCACGCCCGATCAGGCCCAGCACGCGTGCATCGGGCACCTGCGGCTCGGCGATGAAGAGCCGCCACGGGCCGCGTTCCACCCGCGCCGTCCAGTGCGCCCGGCCGCCGATGTCCAGCACCGCGATGGCGGGTGCGCCCGCGGGCGCTTGCCAGCCCTGCAGCGCAGGCGACGCGAAGGCCACGCGGCCATCGGTGCCACGCAGCTCGAAGAGCACGTCGCCCGGCAGCAGGCCGGCCTCCCGGCGCAGGGTGTTCAGTTCGTCGGCGCGGGTGGACACCACCAGCGCGGCATCACGCGCATCGGGCACGCGCACCAGCGTGCCGACCAGCGCATCACCCAGCGTCTTGATGCCCGGCGCCTCGGCCATGGAACGCTTGAATTCCAGGTAGTCCAGCGCCAGCAGCACCGAGCCCACCAACGCGAAAGCCAGCGCCAGCGCCACCACCACGCGGCGCACCAGCGTGGGCTGCCACAGGGCCTGCAGCGGCCGCAGCAGCGCCTTCATCGCTCCAGCATGTAGCCCACGCCACGCACGGTGCGGATGCGCTGCGCGCCGATCTTCTTGCGCAGGTTGCTCACGTGCATCTCGATGGCGGCGTTGTCCAGCGCCTCGCCCAGCGGTTCCAGGCGCTGCGCGATGCGGCTCTTGGGCACCACCGCGCCGGGCTCGCGCGCCAGCTCCATCAGCAACTGGAACTCGCGGCCCGACAGGTCCAGCGGCTGGCCACCCAGGCTGGCGCGGTGCGCGCGCGGCTCGACCAGCAGGTCACCCAGCGCCCATTGCTCGTTCGCCTGCTGCGCCGAACGCCGCACCACGGCGCGGATGCGCGACAACAGCTCGGGCGTGGCGAAGGGCTTCAGCACGAAGTCGTCGGCGCCGCCGTCCAGCCCGGCCAGGCGCTCTTCCAGCGCCGTGCGCGCGGTGATGACGATGATCGGCACCGTGCAGCCATCGCGCCGCCAGCGCGCCAGCAGGTCGAACCCGCTGCCGCCGGGCAGCGAGAGGTCCAGCAGCACGCAGTCGAACTGCCCCGGCTCGAGCCGCAGCGGTGCCTGGTCGGCCCGGCGCAGCCATTCGCTGCTGATGCCCTGCAGCTTCAATGCGCCTTGCAGCCCGCGGCCGAGGTCCAGGTCGTCTTCGATGAGCAGCAGGTGCATGGGGCGGGATTGTGGCGAGGCAAGCTGAGGGGAAGCCAAAGGCGGGACTACGCGACCATCAGGCGCGCACCGAAGTGAGAACCCGCGCCAATCAGAGCTATGAGGGGTCCAGCGGTCGACGTATGGGGCGCCAAACGCTGCAGCGCCGCGACGCACGCGCAGCATTCGGCGGGAATTTTGCACTGCGGCCCCTCGTTGCAGCAGTGGCCTTTCCCCTCTCAAAACTGCTACAAGAAGCGCCTCGCGCCACAAATCAGGCCGCATGGGCCGCCAGGGAGAACAGCGCATGACAGTGGATGCAAGTCGGCCTTCAGACGCCGACGGGAATGGCAACGCTACCGCCAACTCGGTGCCACCTTTGCCCCCCATCCGGCTTCAGGTCAGCACCAACAGCCGGCTCAATCTGGCCGACTTTCAGAACGCAGTGCCGGCACTGCACGAGCTGGCCATCGTCAACGACACCTCGTCGGCGATCTCCGAACTCACCATCGAGCTGGTCTCCGAGCCCGCCTTCGTCAAGCCCCGTACGTGGAGCCTGGCGGCCGTGGGCGCCGGGGAGACCTATCACCTGAAGGACGTGGACGTCCAGCTGGACGGCGCCCTGCTGTCACGCCTGACTGAAGCCGAGCCCGCCACGCTGACGTTCGAACTGCGCAGCGTGAAGCAGCCCGACATTGTGTTGGCGCGCAGCGTCCAGGTGGTGGAGCTGCTGGCGCGCAACCAGTGGGGTGGCATCGGCCACCTGGCCGAGATGGTGGCGGCCTTCGTGCAGCCCAACGATCCCGCGGTGGACCGCTTGCTAAAGGGCGCCGCCCTTGTGCTGGAAGCTGCCGGCAAATCGGGCTCCATCGATGGCTACGCGCAGGGCGCGAAGCGGGCCTGGGAATTGGCCTCCGGTGTCTGGACCGCCGTGATGCAGCGCAAGCTTCACTACGCGCTGCCACCGGCCAGCTTCGAACACGCGGGCCAAAAAGTGCGAAGTCCCAGCCAGGTGCTGGAGGCCGGCCTGGGCACCTGCCTGGACCTCACACTGCTCTTCGCCGCCGCACTGGAACAGGCGCACCTGAACCCACTGCTTATCTTCACCCGCGGCCATGCCTTCGTCGGGCTGTGGCTGCGCGCCGAGGAGTTTTCCACTGCCGTGGTGGACGACATCACCGCGCTGCGCAAACGGCTGAAGCTGCAGGAGATCCTGGTCTTCGAAACCACGCTGGCCGCCCAAGGTCAAGCAGTAGGTTTCAGCCAGGCCATTGCCCAAGGCAATCGCCAGCTGTCCGAAGAGGAAGAGGACAAGTTCGAACTGCTCGTGGACGTGCGGCGTGCACGCATGTCCCGCATCAAACCACTGGCACTGGGACAGGTGGGAACCAACACGGCGGTTCCAGAAGCTGCCGAGCCCGAACGCACCGCCACGCTGGAAGACGCGCCGGACCTGCCCGAAGATGCCGCCGCCCCCGAAACCCCATCAGCCGAGCTGGACCCCAAGGACCGCCTGGCCCGCTGGCAGCGCAAGCTGCTGGACCTGTCGCTGCGCAATGCGCTGCTGAACTTCCGTGCCGGCAGCAAGTCGCTGCTGCTGGAAGCGGCGGCGCCGGCGCTGGAAGACGCGCTGGCCGAAGGCCAAACGATCAAGCTGCTGGCAAGCCCCGACCTGATGCAGGGCCGCGATCCACGGAGCCAGCAGTTGCATGAGGCGCGCAGCCTGGAAGACCTGCGCCGCGCGCACGCGGCCGATGCACTGAAGCGGCGCGAGGTCTTCGTCCGGCTCGATCAGCAGGATCTTGACGGCCGGCTCGTGGAGCTGTACCGAGGCGCACGCAGCGCGCTGCAGGAAGGTGGCGCCAACACGTTGTACGTGGCGCTGGGATTCCTGGTGTGGACACGACCCGACCGGCCGGAGGGCCGGATCAAGGCGCCGCTGATCCTGCTGCCCGTCACGCTGGACCGCAAGAGCGCCCGCTCCGGCTTCACGCTGCAGGCGCATGAAGACGAACCGCGCTTCAACCCGACGCTGCTGGAGATGCTGCGCCAGGACTTCCAGCTCGACCTGGGCGTGCCGGCCGGCGAGCTGCCGCGCGACGAAGCCGGCCTGGACATCGCCGGCATCTGGAAGCGCGTGCGCGCGGCCATCAAGGACGTCCGCGGCTGGGAGGTGAGCGAGGACGTCGTGCTCGCCATGTTTTCGTTCGCCAAGTACCTGATGTGGACGGACTTGGTCGAGCGCACCGACGAACTGCGCAAGAGCCCCGTGGTGGCCCACCTGATCGACACCCCGCGCGAGCCCTATCCCTCACCGGTGCCCTTCCCCGACCCCCGGCGCCTTGACCACGACTATCCCCCGCAGCAGGTGTTCAGCCCGCTGCCGGCCGATTCGTCACAGCTCTCGGCGGTGATGGCGGCCGCCAAGGGCAAGGACTTCGTGCTGATCGGCCCGCCCGGCACCGGCAAGAGCCAGACCATCGCCAACCTGATCGCGCAGTGCCTGGCCGAAGACAAGCGCGTGCTCTTCGTGGCCGAGAAGATCGCTGCGCTGGACGTTGTCTATCGCCGTTTGCGCGAGGTCGGCCTGGGCGAGTTCTGCCTGGAACTGCACTCCAGCAAGAGCCGCAAGCTGGATGTGCTGAGCCATCTTCACAAGTCCTGGGAAAGCCA
>CBIHPZ010000122.1:0-8656 GCA_966211865.1 uncultured Aquabacterium sp. | reverse complement strand
GGCTGGAAGCGGCGGCCGTGCTGCAGGAAGGCTTCGTCGGCGTACTGGCGCACGCTGGTGGGCTGGGGCATGGAGATGTGCTGGAGCTCGACGGTGTCGGTCCAGCGCAGCGGGCGCCGGCCGCGGGCCAGCTTGTGCTGGGGCGGCAGCAGCAGCACGAAGCGGTCGGCCACCAGCGGCGTGTAGGCCAGGTCGGCATAGGCCGGGTTGGCGGCGGTGAGCGCGAAGTCGACCTGTCCGGCCCGCACCAAATCGAAGGCGGGGCCGGACAGGGTGTCCTGCAGTTCCACCCGCACCTGCGGGTGCGCCGCCGCAAAGCGCGCCAGCGCCGCGGGCGCCGCGGTGGCGGCGAGCGACGGCAGCACGGCCATGCGCACGCGGCCGGCGCGCAGCTCCACCACGTCGCGCACCGCCTGGGCGGCGGCGTCCACGTTGGCGCGCAGCAGCACCGCCTGCTCGCGCAGCGCCAGGCCGGCGGCGGTCAGGCGCACGGAACGGGTGCTGCGGTCGAACAGCTTCGCGTCCACGCTCTGTTCGAAGCGCGTGATGACGCCCGACACGGCGGGCTGCGACAGGTGCACCCGGTCGGCCGCGCGCCGGTAGTTCAGCGTGTCGGCCAGGGCCAGGAAGACGTCGATTTCGCGGACGGACCAATTGATCATGATCGGCGATCAATTTATCCCGAAATGCGAATGGACGTATCAATCACCGGTTCCTAAAGTGGCCTCCAACGACCAAGCCGAGAGGTGGCGCAATGGAGACGATGAAGCAGGTGCAGGCCGTGGTCATCGGCGGCGGCACGATGGGCGCCGACGTGGCGGTGGTGCTGGCCCGGGGCGGGCACGCGGTGACGGTGGTGGACCCGAACCCGGACAAGCGGCAGCGGCTGCCTGCCCATGTGGCCGACTGCCTGGCGCCGCTGGCGCTCAGCGCGGCGGCCAGCCGGGTGCGGGCCGTCGGCGACCTGGCGGAGCTCGA
Organism: uncultured Aquabacterium sp.; assembly: GCA_966211865.1. Lineage (GTDB taxonomy): Bacteria > Pseudomonadota > Gammaproteobacteria > Burkholderiales > Burkholderiaceae_C > Pseudaquabacterium. Next base: position 7,678 of record CBIHPZ010000122.1, on the reverse strand, counting down.
CTGGCCGGCCGTGGACCTGGTGATCGAATGCATCCCGGAGCAGCTGCCCGCCAAGCAGCGCCTGTTCGCGGAGCTGGCCCGCCTGGCCCCACCGCAGGCGCTGCTGACCAGCAACAGCTCCAGCTTCCCGATCAGCGTGATCGCCCAGGGCCTGGAAGGCCGGCAGCGCATGTACGGCCTGCACTTCTTCATGCCCGCGCACCTGGTGCCGCTGGTGGAGGTGGTGCTGGGCGCCAACAGCGACGAAGCCGGGGCTCAGCGCCTGCTGGCCCTGATGCGCGGCTGCGGCAGCGTGCCGGTGCTGGTGCGCAAGGACCGCCCCGGATTCCTGGCCAACCGGCTGCAGCATGCGCTGGCGCGCGAGGCCTTTGCGCTGATCGACGACGGCGTGGCCAGCGCCGAGGACGTGGACGCGGCGGTGCGCTTCGGCTTCGGCTTCCGCTTCCTCGCCGCGGGCCCGGTGCTGCAGCGGGACCACGCCGGGCTGGACGTGCACAGCGCCGCCGCGGCCACCATCTACCCCAGCCTCAGCAACAGCGACGAACCGGCCCGCGTGCTGCAGGAACTGGTGCGGCGCGGCCGCTTCGGCATGAAGGCCGGCGGCGGCTTCTACGACTGGCCGCCCGAGCGCGCCGCCGCCGAGCGTGCCCGCTACGACCGCGTGCTGCGCGGCGGCCTGGAACTGCTGGCCGACGAGCTGCCGACGATCCGCAGCGCTTCCTGACTCCCATGATGACGTCCCCCACCGATCCCCTGATCCTGACCGTGGCGCCGAACGGCGCCTACAAGCAGGCCGCCGACCACCCGGCGCTGCCGATAACGGCTGAAGCACTCGGCCAGACCGCCCGGCGCTGCCTGGATGCCGGTGCCGCGATGCTGCACCTGCACATCCGCGACGCCGAAGGCCGCCACAGCCTGGACCTGGAGGGCTACCGCGCGGCCCTGCGCACCGTGCGCGCTGCGGTGGGCGACGCGATGGTGCTCCAGATCACGAGCGAAGCCGCTGGCCGCTACCGCGCCGCCGAGCAGATGGCGATGGTGCGCGGCCTGCGCCCCGAAGCGGTGTCCGTCGGCCTGCGCGAGCTGGACCAGCCCGAGGTCGGCGACGGCGGCCTGGCTGCGTTCTTCGGCGAGCTGGCGCAGCAGCGCGTGATGACGCAGGTGATCCTGTACGACGTGGCCGACCTGCGCCGCTGGCAGGCGCTGCGCACCGCCGGCACCGTGCCCGATGCGCCCTGGTTCCTGCTGTTCGTGCTGGGCCGCTACAGCCGCACGCAGAGCTCGTCGCCGCAGGAGCTGCTGCCTTTCCTGCACGAACACGCAGGGCCCGAGCCCTGGGCCGTCTGTGCCTTCGGGGCGGCGGAGCATGCCTGCGGCGCCGCGGCGGCTTCGCTGGGCGGCCATGTGCGGGTGGGCTTCGAGAACAACCTGCTGCTGAAGGACGGCCGCGTGGCGCCGGACAACGCCGCGCTGGTGGCCCAGTCGGCCGAGATGGCGCGCTGCCTGGGCCGCCCGCTGGCCACGGCGCACGACGTGCGGCAGCGCTTCCATGGCCGCTGATTTCACAAGTCATTGACGACCAGCCACCGAACCAACGGAGACATTCCATGCGATCGAACGCACTGCACCCGTCACGCCGCCGCGCCGCCCTGGGCCTCCTGCTGCTCGCCGCGGCGGGCGGGGCCGCGTCACCGTCAGCGGCCCAGCCCGCGGGCTACCCGTCCAAGCCGGTGCGCTTCGTGGTGCCGTACCCGCCCGGCGGCCCGACCGACCTGATGGCCCGCCTGCTGCAGCCCGAGCTGCAGCAGCGCCTGGGCGTGCCGGTGGTCATCGACAACAAGGCCGGCGCCGGCGGCAACGTGGGCAGTGCCGAGGTGGCGCGCCAGGCGCCGGCGGACGGCCACACCCTCCTGCTGGCCGCCAGCGGCCCGATGGCGGTGAACCAGAGCCTCTACAAGAGCATGTCCTTCGACGCGCTGGCCGACCTGGCGCCGGTGGTGCAGATCTCCTCCTTCCCGCTGGTGCTGGAAGTGCACCCCTCGCTGGGCCCGAAGACGCTGAAGGACTTCATCGCGCAATCGAAGGCGCGGCCGAACGACTTCAGCTACGCCTCGGCCGGCAACGGCACGCCGCAGCACCTGGCCGGCGAGATCTACGCCACGGCGCAGGGCCTGAAGCTGTCGCACGTGCCCTACAAGGGCGCCGGCCCGGCATTGAACGACCTGCTGGGCGGCCAGGTGAAGGTCATGTTCGACATCGTCGCCAGCTCGCTGCCGCACCTGCAGGCCGGCAAGCTGGTGCCGCTGGCGGTGACCTCGGCGCAGCGCAGCCCCCTGCTGCCGAACGTGCCGACGATGGCCGAAGCCGGCCTGCCGAACGTCGAGATCACCGCCTGGCACGGCATCGCGGTGCGCGCCGGCACGCCGCGGCCCATCATCGACCGGCTCAACGCCGCGGTGAACGATGCCTTCAGGAACCCGGCGTTCCGCAAGAAGTGGGAAGAGCTGGGCACGCCGGTGGTGGGCGGCACGCCCGAGCAGTTCGGCCAGCTGATCCGCAGCGAAGCGGTGCGGCTGGGGCGGGTGGTGAAGGAGTCGGGCGCGACGGTGGATTGAACGCGGCCGGCGGGCGCCTCCATCGCCCGCCGCGCTGATGCGCGCCTGGCAGCGCGCCGCCACCGCCGGCGAATAGCCGACACGCCGGCATGGCATGCTTGCCCCCGTTCGAAGACCAACAAGGCGGGTGGACGTGAAGTTGTCGTGCGCGGGGCAGGCGTGGCGGAACGCCGTCGGGCGGTGGATCGTGCGGTGCCTGCTGGCCATCGGCTGGTGCGGCGTGCTGTCACCCGCCTGGGCGCAGGGCGTGATCGCCGGGCCCGACGGCGTGGCCGTGGCGACCGCGCCGGAGCAGATCCTGGCCGGCCCGCTGGGCCGCCATGCGCAGCTCTTCGATGAAGCCCGCGGCACGCCGCTGGACCTGGACGCTGCGCGCGCGAAGCTGGCCGCAGGCGGCTTCCGCCCGTCGCCGGCCGAGGTGCCCAACCTGGGCAATGCCGCGCCGCCGCGCTGGATGCACCTGGTGGTGGACAACCCCGGCACCGTGCCGCTGGCCTACCGCCTGTACGCGGCCGAAGGCTGGGTCGACCGCATCGACGTCTGGCTGCTGAGCCCCAACCGCCCGCCGAAGCACTGGGCCGCCGGCGACGAACGATCGCCGGCCCGCTACCTGCGCGTCGGCCTCGGCTTCGGCTTCGATGCGGAGCTGCCGCCCGGCCGCAGCGAGGTCTTCGTGCGGGCCGACAGCGTGGATGCCGCCGCGATGTCGCTGCGCCTGGTGCCGCTGGAGCGCACGGCCGCGCTGGAAGGCGAGACGCAGCACTGGATGGGCCTGGTGCACGGCTTCCTGCTGGCGCTGGTGGCCACCTATGGCCTGCTGTGGCTGGCGCTGCGCGAGCGCAACCACCTGCGCTACGTCGGCTACGTCGGTGCCTACCTCTACATGCACCTGGCCTATTCGGGCATCGGCCCGCAGGTGGCCTGGGCCGAATCGCCCGCGGTCGGACGCTTCGCCATCCTGGCCGGCATGGTGCTGTTCTCCAGTGCCGGCCTGTCCTTCGGCCGCACCTTCCTGGGCCTGGCCGAGTTCGCGCCGCGCGCGGACCGGGTGGTGCGCTGGGGCGTGCGCCTGGGACTGCTGGGCATGGCCACCTGCATCGCGCTGAACGCGCAGCTGGCGGCGGTGCACCTGGCCTTTGCCTTCATCACGCTCTTCACCTTCTCGATGGTGGGCCTGGGCGCCCTGGGCGTGCACCACGGCCGCGAGCAATCGCGCATCTTCCTGGCCGCCACGCTGATCAGCATGGTGGGCACGCTGGTGACGACGATGTCGGTGATGGGCCTGCTGCCCTTCAACAAGCTGACCTTTCGCGCGGTGGAGGCCGGCGTGATGCTGGAAGCGGCGATCTGGGCGCTGGCGCTGGGCCTGCGCCTGCGCCGCCAGCGCGAAGACGGCGTGCGCGCGCTGGAACTGGCGCAGCGCGATCCGCTGACCGGCCTGCACAACCGGCGCGGCTTCCTGGAGCAGGCGCTGCCGGTCTTCGCCACCGCGGCGCGCAATGCGCGGCCGGTGTCGGCGGTGGTGATCGACATCGACCACTTCAAGCACATCAACGACCGCCACGGCCACGCCGGCGGCGACCTGACCCTGGTGGACGTGGCCGATCGCATCCGCAACGCCTGCCGCTCGGGCGACATCGTGGCCCGCTGGGGCGGCGAGGAGTTCGTGATGCTGCTGCCCGAGACCGACAGCACCCAGGCCTGCGCGCTGGCCGAACGCCTGCGCCAGGCCTTTGCCGACGCGCCGGTGCCGGTGGGCGAGGGCGCGGCGGTGACCATCACCGCCAGCTTCGGCGTCGCGGTGCGCGAGGGGCCGATGAGCCTGGACCAGCTGCTGCAGGCGGCCGATTCCGCGCTCTACCTTGCAAAGGACGCGGGCCGGGATTGCGTGGTCTGCTCGGCCGTGTCGGGCGTGGCGCTGTAGCCCGCGGCGCAGGGCCTCAAGGCCGCGCCACGCGGGCCAGCGCCCGGCGCAGCTCGTCCACGTCCACCGGCTTCACCAGGTGCAGGTCGAAGCCCGCGCGCAGCGAGCGTTCCCGGTCGGCCGGCTGGCCCCAGCCGCTCAGCGCGATCAGGAGCGGCGGCGGCGTGATCGGCAGCGCGCGGATGGCCTCGGCCGTCTGGTAGCCGTCCAGGCCGGGCATGCCGATGTCGATCACCAGCGCGTCCAGCGGCCGTTCGCGGCAGGCGCGGATGGCGGCATGGCCGTCGGACGCCATGGCCGCGTCGTGCCCGGCCAGCCGCAGCAGCTCGGACAAGGAAGCCGCGGCGTCGTGGTTGTCGTCGACCACCAGGATGTGCAGCGCGTGCGGGTCGGCGGGTTCGGCCCGGTGGGCGGGGCCGGCATGCGGGTCGCCGGGGGTCAGCAGTTCGGCCGCGCGCTGGGCCGCCGACCGCGTGGGCAGGCTGACGGTGAAGCAGCTGCCGTGGCCCGGCCCGTCGCTGGCGGCCTGCAGCCGGCCGCCGTGCAGCTGCGCCAGCTTGCGTGACAGCGCCAGGCCGATGCCCAGGCCGTCGTGCCGGCGCCCGGGCGCCGGCGTGGCCTGCGTGAACATCTCGAAGATCGGTTCCAGCATGGCCGGCGCGATGCCCACGCCCTGGTCCTGCACCTCCACGTGCACCCAGCCGTCGGTGCAGCGGGCGCGCAAGGTCACCTCGCTGCCGCGCGGGCTGTACTTCACCGCGTTGTGCAGCAGGTTGGAGAACACCTGCACCAGGCGCGCCTCGTCGCCCAGCACGCAGGCGTCCTCGGCCAGCGCATGCAGGCGCAGCCGGTGGCCGGCGGCGGCCACTGCTTCGCCGCAGGCCTCGGCTGCCAGTTCCATCAGCCGGTTCACCGATTGGGGCTGCAGCTGCAGCGACAGGTGGCCCTGCGTGATGCGGCTGATGTCCAGCAGGTCGTTGATCAGGCGCGTCAGCTGGCGCGTCTGGCGGTCCATCACGGCCACGCTGCGGGCGCGCGCGGCGGCGTCGCCGCCGGTCAGGCGCAGCAGGTCCACCTGGCTCACCAGCGCGGCCAGCGGGTTGCGCAGCTCGTGCGCCAGCGTGGCCAGGAACTCGTCCTTGCGGCGGTCGGCCTGGCGCAGCGCTTCTTCGGCGCTGGCGCGCTCCGACACGTCGTGGATGATGGCGATGGCGCCGTACACCGCACCGTCGGCCGCGCGCATGGGCGCCAGCGCCACGCGCACGGTCAGCTCGCGGCCGTCGCGGGTGCGGCGCACGGCGTCGTTCACCACCACCTCGCCGCGCAGCACGCGGTCCAGCGACAGCAGCGGCTCGTTCTGCCGCCCGGGTGGCGCCAGCACGGTCACCGGGCGGCCGGTGATCTCGTCGGTCCGGTAGCCGAAGAGCCGCTCGGCCGCCGGGTTCCAGGCGCGGATGGCGCCGCCGCGGTCGCAGGTGACGATGGCGTCGCTGGCGTGCTGGACGATGGCGTCGTAGCGCGCCGCGGCGGCGGCGGCCTCGCCTTCCAGCGTCTGGTGGCGCAGCGCCATCTGGCGCGACTGGGCGCGCTGCCGGCCCAGCAGTGCGCCGATGGCGAACAGCACCGCCGCGCTGATCCCGAAGGTGACCAGCCGCACCGGCGCGGCGGCGCGCCAGGCCGCCGCGTCCACGCCCAGCAGGGGCGCGGCGTTCTCCACCGCGCACACCGCCAGCAGCGCCGCCACGGCCGCGGGCCCCAGGCAGCCACGCCACAGCAGCAGCCCCAGCACGGGGTACACGGTGATGTAGGGAAGGGCCGCGCCCATCACGCCGGCCAGCGTGGCCCGCAAGGCCAGTGCCAGGGCCAGCAGCAGCAGCGCGGCACCGTAGGCGCGCCAGCCGCCGCGGGCTGGTGCAGGAGGCGCGATCGGCTGTGGGCCGGGCGGAAGCCCGGGATCAGGCAGGGCGGCCATGGATGCGGACGATCCTACGCCCGCGGCGGCCGTGCGCACCTGTGGTTTGTGCGCAGCCCGCACCCGGCTGCCTGGCCGCACCGCCGGCACTGGCCGTGGCCTGGCGTGCCAGGCATGCCGCAGACGCGTCACGCCGCCGGCACCCTGCCGGCCAATGTGAGCGGCCGGCTAGCGCGCCAGCGTGCCGGCGTTCAGCAGCGCGAGAAAGCGCTGCGCGGCGTAGCCGCCCTTGTCCAGGTACACCTGCTGCGTGGGGTGCAGGCCGTCGGGGCAGATCGTGGTCGCGGGCTGGCCGTCCAGGCGCGCCAGCAGTTGCGCGTACTGGTCGATCACCGGCACGCCTTCCTGCGCGGCCACGGCGCGCATCGCGTCGACGTAGGTGTCCAGGCCGCCGGGGCCGCTGTCACGCGTGGGGTTGGGCGTCTCGAACACCACCTGCTTGCCGTTGCTGCGGGCCAGCCGCGCCAGCTCGCGCAGGCACGACTGGTAGCTGGGGATGTCGTTCTTCCACTCGTCGTTGATGGCGTGGTTGAGGATCACGTACTGCGCCGGCGACTGCGCGATGTGCTGCGCCCACGGCGCATGGCGGCCGTTGCTGCCGTTCAGCAGCTCGCAGGCGGTGGAGCCGCTGACGCCTTCGTTGCGCACGTCCAGCGCCGTGCCCGCGGCGGCCAGTGCGGTGGCGAAGGCCGCCGGAGCGGGCGTCTCGACCTGTCCGCCGGTGCCCGACCGGTAGCCCCACACGGTGGAGTCGCCGTGGTACTCGACGATGCGCGAGGCGCTGGTGCGGCTCTTCAGCTGCCACACGCGCACGTAGCGGATGTCGTAGGCATTGCCTTCGCCGGTGGGCGTGCTGGCGTCGCCGTCGCCGCTGGCGGAGCCGAATTGCAGGCTCAGCAGCAGGAACATGCGCTCGTCCATGTTCACGTTCAGCGTGAAGAAGGGCTGGCCGTCGAAGTAGTAGGTCTGCTTGCCCGGCTCCCACTTCACCGCGTACTTGTGGTACCCGGCGGAGAGGTCCGGCGTGCCGAGCTTGCGCGAGCCCACCTTCTGGCCCTCGCCGAAATGCGCGGTCGACTCGAACATCACCGGCCGCAGCTGCCCGTCGCCCCAGCCGCTGTCGGGGCCGCCGCCGGGGTAGGCCTCCATGATGTCGATCTCGGGCCG
>CBIHPZ010000121.1:0-8669 GCA_966211865.1 uncultured Aquabacterium sp. | reverse complement strand
CGCTGGCGGCGACAGCCTCGTCAGCGCCCACACCACCACGCCCAGCTGCACCACGTTGATCAGCATGCCGCGGATGTGCAGGCGGCGGAAGCCGGCGATGCCGGGCGCGTCGTCCGGCGTCATCGTCGCGCGCAGCGCGTCCATGCGACCGACGATCACGCGGCGCAGCAGCACGGCCAGCAGCGCCACGGCGGCCATGCCCAGCGCGAAGACCGGCCGTCCGGTCAGCGCATAAGCCACCGCCGCGATGCCGCCCGTCACCATCACCGCGGCGTAGTACAGCGCGAACAGGCTGCGGATGAAGCGCGCGTCCACCGGCGTGTCGTGCTTCAGGATCAGCAGCGGCAGCGATCCCATCATGAAGAAGCCCATCGTGCACAGCAGCGCGACGGTGGAACCGAGCGACAGGACGACGAACGCCATCGGGGCCTCTGGATGAAGTGATGCAGTGATGCAGGCCGACATCCTGCCACCGGCGGCAGCCGGCGACAGCAGCGTCCGCAAGCCTCTGTTCGAGAGAGCCCGCCATGGCCGCAGTGCCCGTGGCCCGGTCACCACAAACCGTCCAGCCGGACGGCAAAAACCGTCTGGCCGGTTGACGACCGACCGGCTGGACGGTATTGTCCCGCCCCAACAGCAATTCAAAGGGGCAGCCCATGAACAAGGTGATCAAGTCGGCCGTGCTGCTCACGGCCCTGCTCGGCATCGGCGGCGCACTGGCCGCCTGGAAATACAACGCGGTGGCGTCGTCCCAGGCCGCCGGCGCCCACCAGCCCGAACCGGTGGAAGCGGTGACCGCCGCCACCGCGGTGGCGCGTGAACACCGCAGCGCCACCACCGCCATCGGCACGGTGCTGGCGCTGCGCTCGGTCACGCTGCGCAATGAACTGGCGGGCACCGTGCGCCAGGTGAACCTGAAGCCCGGCACCATCGCCGAAGCCGGCACCGTGCTGGTGGCGCTGGACGTGTCGGTGGAACAAGCGGACCTGAAGGCACAAGAGGCGCAACTGGCCCTGGCCCGCAGCACGCTGGCCCGCCTGGAGCGGCTGCGCGAGCTGAACGCCACGTCCGAGATCGAGGTGGACAAGGCCCGCGCCGAGCGCGACGTGGCCGCCGCGCAGATCGCCCGCACCCAGGCCGTGATCGAGCGCAAGACCATCCGCGTGCCCTTCCGCGCGCGCATCGGCATTGCTGACGTGCACCCGGGCCAGTACCTCAACGAAGGCAGCGAAATCACCACGCTGCAGAGCGTGGACGACGCGCTGCACGTGGACTTTGCGGTGCCGCAGGCGGTGGCGGCGGCGCTGAAGTCGGGGGACCGCATCGGCGTCTCCGCGGGCACCGAGGCGTCAGCGCCGGCGCTGGAAGCCAAGGTGGTGGCGGTGGACGCGCGCGTCGACCCGGCCACCCGCAACAGCACGGTGCGGGCGCGCGTCGATCTCACGTCCCAACCCACAAAAGACGCGGCCCACCTCGCCCCCGGCTCGTCAGTGCGCGTCAGCGTGCTGGCCGGCCCGGCATCAAAGGCGGTGGCCATTCCCGCCACCGCGGTGCGCAAGGGCCCGGGCGGCGACCATGTGTTCGTGCTGGCCGCGGCCGGGCCCGACCAGAAGCTGCGCGCCCAGCTGCGCCGCGTGCAGGTGGGTGCCGCCAGCGGCGAAGAGGTGCTGATCACCCGCGGCCTGGACAGCGGCGAGCAGGTCGCCACGTCCGGCTCATTCAAGCTGCGCGATGCGGTGCTGGTGGCGGTGAACAAGGGCACTGCACCCACCACCACCTCGGCGCGAGCCACCTCGGCCAACGGCGGCTGAACAGGCCTCATCGCACGCACACGAGGAACATCCGATGAAGTCCATCACAGACCTCTTCATCCGCCACCCGGTGCTGGCCGTGGTGGTGAACCTGGTGATCGCGCTGGTCGGCTGGCGCGCGCTGGCCACGCTGCCGGTGCAGCAGTACCCCGCCCTGGAAAGCTCGTCCATCGTCATCACCACCGTCTACACCGGCGCCGGTGCCGAGACGGTGCGCGGCTTCCTCACCACGCCGATCGAGCGCGCGGTGTCGGCCATCGGCGGCGTGGACCACGTGGAATCGAGCAGCCGCGCCGGTGTCAGCACCGTCACCGTGCGGCTGAAGCTGAACCACAGCTCCACCGCGGCGCTGGCCGAGGTGACCGCGCGCCTGCAGCAGGTGCGATCGGAACTGCCCGGTGATGCCGAGCCGCCCGCCATCGAGGTGCAGCGCGCCGACCGGCCCTACGGCACCTTCTACCTGAGCTTCAACTCCAGCGAACGCAGCGTCTCCGCCATCACCGACTACCTGCTGCGCAACGTGCAGCCGCGCCTGGCCACCATCAACGGCGTGCAGCGCGTCACCAACAACGAAGGCGGCCGCAACATCGCGATGCGGGTGTGGATCGACCCCGACCGCCTCGCCGCCCTGAACCTGACACCCGGCGACGTGCAGGCCGCCCTGCAGCGCAACAACTACCTGGCCGCCGTGGGCCAGACGCGCAACCAGCAGGTGCAGGTGAACGTGCTGGCCAACACCGATTTGCGCTCGGTGGATGAATTCAAGCAATTGATCGTGGCCGACCGCCGCGGCGCCGTGGTGCGCTTGTCCGATGTCGCCCGCGTGGAACTGGGCGCCGAGGAAGCGCAGCTGGCCGCGAAATACAACGCGCAGGAAGCCGTCTACCTCGGCATCTGGCCGGTGCCGGGCGCCAATGAACTGGACGTGGCCAATGGCCTGAAAGCCAAGATGGCCGAGATCGCGCCCACGCTGCCGAAAGACATCGAGATGCGCCTGGTGTGGGACGGCACGCTGTTCATGCGCGACGCGCTGAAGGAGATCAGCAAGACCCTGGCGGAGACCGTGGGCATCGTCGCGCTGGTGGTGTTCCTCTTCCTCGGTTCGGCCCGCACCGCACTCGTGCCGCTGGTGGCCATGCCGGTGTCATTGATCGGCGCCGGCGCGGTGATGTACGCCTTCGGCTTCAGCCTGAACCTGCTCACCATCCTGGCCATCGTGCTCTCGGTGGGCCTGGTGGTGGACGACGCGATCGTCGTCGTCGAGAACATCGAGCGCCACGTGCGCGAAGGCAAGACCCGCACCGAAGCGGCGCTGGCCGGCGCGCGCGAACTCTTCGGCCCCATCGTGGCGATGACGATCACGCTGGCCGCGGTGTACGCGCCCATCGGCATCCAGAGCGGCCTCACGGGCGCGCTGTTCCTGGAATTCGCGATCACCTTGGCCGCCGCCGTCGTCGTGTCCGGCATCGTCGCCGTCACCCTGTCGCCGGTGATGAGCGCCTACGCCGTGCGCGAAGGCGGCCAGCAGGGCCGGCTCACGCGCTTCGTCAACCGCCAGTTCGACCGCGTGCGCGGCGTGTACGGCCGGGTGCTGGACGTGTCGCTCACTTTGCGCGGCAGCATCGTCATCGGCGCACTGCTGATCACCGCGGCGGCCTATCCGCTGTACCTGTTCTCGCGCCAGGAGCTGGCGCCGGTGGAAGACCAGCGCCACATCAGCCTGTACTACGAGGCGGCGCCGAATTCATCGTTGGCCGCGACGAACCGCGACCACCTGGACGTGGTGAAGGCCGTGCGCGCCTTCCCCGAGACCGAGTTCACCTGGTCGCTCACGGCCAACTGGGGCGGCTTCGGCGGCATCGTGGTCAAGGACTGGACGCAGCGCGAACGCAGCACCGAGCAGATGTACGGCGCGGTGTATGGCGCCGTGTCGCAGGTGCCGGGCCTGCGCGTGTTCCCCCGCCTCGATCCGCCGCTGCCCACCCCCGGCCAGTACGACGTGGAGCTGGTGCTGCAAAGCGACGAGCCGGTGGAAGAGCAGCTGCAGATCGTCGGCAAGGTGATCGAGGCCGGCATGAAGAGCGGCAAGTTCCTCTACGTCGACACCGACCTGAAGCTGGACCTGCCGGAAGCCCGCGTGGTGCTGGACCGCGAGCGCATCGCCGACCTGGGGCTGGACCTGGCCGGCGTGGGCCGCGAGCTGGGCACGCTGCTGGGCGGCAACCACGTGAACCGCTTCAACTGGTACGACCGCAGCTACAAGGTCATCCCGCAGGTCGGCGACGACGGCCGCGCGTCCATCGAACCGCTGCTGGACCTGAAGATCAAGACGCCCGGCGGCGCGATGGTGCCGGTGTCCACCTTCGCCCGCATCGAAACCAGCACCGCCCCGCGCACGCTCAACCGCTTCCAGCAGCGCAATGCGCTGAAGGTGTTCGGCGGCGTGGCACCCGGCGTGACCAAGGAAGAAGGCCTGCGCGTGCTGGAAGACGCGGCGCGCGCCGCCGGTGGCGCGCGCGTGGTGCTGGACCACGCCGGTGAATCGCGCCAGATCCGCCATGAAGGCTCGGCGCTGGCGGTGACCCTGGGCTTCAGCCTGGTGCTGATCTACCTGGTGCTGGCGGCGCAGTTCAAGAGCTTCCGCGACCCGCTGGTGGTGCTGCTGGGCTCGGTGCCGCTGGCCATCTCGGGCGCGCTGGTCTTCAGCTTCCTGGACCTGACCACCATCAACATCTACTCGCAGGTGGGGCTGATCACGCTGGTGGGGCTGATCGCGAAGAACGGCATCCTGATCGTGGAGTTCGCCAACACGCTCCAGGAGCGTGGATTGGCCAAGCTGGAAGCGCTGCGCGAAGCCGCGCTGACCCGCCTGCGCCCGGTGCTGATGACCTCGGCCGCCACCGTCTTCGGCCACCTGCCGCTGGTGCTGGTGTCCGGCCCCGGCGCGCAGGCCCGCAACAGCATCGGCACCGTGCTGGTCAGCGGCATGGTGATCGGCACCGTGTTCACGCTGGTGGTGGTGCCGGTGTTCTACATGCTGATCGCGAAAGACCGCAGCACGGAGCACGCGGCGGATGACAGCGCGCACGCCGCGCTGCCGCCCGCCCAGGCCCTGCCTGCGTGATGCGCATCGACGATGCGTTCGACCCAAGGACAAGCACGATGAGATCGCTCTCCTTCTCGCCTTCCCTTTCGCCCTCTCTGTCGCTGATGGCCGCGGCCCTGCTGCTGGCCGGCTGCACCAGCCTGGCACCCACCTACCAGCGCCCGGCCGCGCCGGTGCCTGCCGCGTGGGCCCAGGTACCGGCCGACGCGCCGGCGGAGACGGCCGCCCGCCCGGCCACCGATTCCCCCGCGGAGGCCGCCTCCGGTGCGGTGGCGGACACGCCCTGGCAGCAGTTCTTCACCGACCCGCGCCTGCGCGACCTGATCGCCCAGGCCCTGGCCCACAACCGCGACCTGCGCGTGGCCGCGCTGAACATCGAGCGCGCCCGGGCGCTGTATGGCGTGCAAGGCGCCGAGCGCTGGCCCACGGTGTCGGCCGGCGCCACGTCGGCGCTGCAGCGCAACCCGGCGGACCTGTCGCCCGCGGCCCAAGCGGACATCAACCGCCGCCACGACCTCGCCATCGGCATCAGCAGTTATGAGCTGGACTTCTTCGGCCGCGTGAAGAGCCTGAACGACGCCGCGCTGCAGCAGTTCCTGGCCACCGAGGAAGCCCGCCGCAGCGCGCAGACCAGCCTGGTGGCCGAGGTCGCCACCGCCTACCTGACCCTGGCGGCCGACCGCGAACGCCTGCAACTGGCCCGCGACACGCTGCGCAACCAGCGCGACGCGCAAGCCCTGGTGAAGGCGCGGGTGGACGGCGGCGTGGCCTCGCCCATCGACCTGCGCCGCGCGCAGACCACGGTGGAAGCCGCCCGCGCCGACCTGGCCCGCTACACCACGCAGGTGGCGCAGGACGAGAACGCGCTGGCGCTGCTGGTGGGGGCGCCGCTGCGCGGCGACGCCCTGGCCACGTCGCTGGACCCCGTGTCCACCTTGGACGCGCTGCCCGCCGGCCTGCCCTCGGAGGTGCTGCAGCGCCGCCCCGACATCCTGGCGGCCGAGCACCGCCTGCGCGCCGCCAACGCCCACATCGGCGCCGCGCGCGCCGCGTTCTTCCCCAGCGTCACGCTCACGGCCGGCGGCGGCGTGGCCAGCCGCGGCCTGTCCGACCTGTTCCAGGGCGGCTCGGGCGCGTGGAGCTTCATGCCGCAGGTCAACCTGCCCATCTTCGACGGCGGCCGCCGGCGTGCCGCCTTGAGCGTGGCGCAGGCCGACCGCGACATCGCACTGGCCGGGTACGAAGCCGCCATCCAGCGCGCGTTCCGCGAAGTGGCCGACGTGCTGGCCCTGCGCGCCACGCTGGGCGAGCAGATGGACGCCCAGCAGTCGCTGGTGGCCGCCACCGAAGACACGTACCGCCTGTCCGACCTGCGCTTCCGCCAGGGCACGCAGGGCTACCTGGAGGTACTGGATGCCCAACGCGGGATGTACGCGGCCAGGCAGGCGCTGATCGGCACCCGGCTGACGCGGCTGGCCAACCAGGTGGCGCTGTACAAGGCGCTGGGGGGCGGCTGGGGCGCAGCCGCCTCTGCGCGCGCGGAACGGGCAAATGGCTAGCGCTTGACATGAGCGGCCGGCGCAAGCCCCGGCGCGCCCTGGCCTAGGCTGGGTCCTGCCCGGGGCGCAGGTCCCATTCGCGCAGCATCACCGGCTCGCGGGAGCCGGCGGCCACCCGGCGGCGGACCGCCGCGTTCACCTCGTCGGCGTGCGCCAGGTAGGTGGCCAGGGGATCGTCATCGGTCCGCTGCGGCTCGAAGCGGTAGTGCAGGGTCGCCCGCCGGATGGTGGCGCCGACCACCGCGTCGCCGACCTGGACCCAGAAACGCACGGCATCCGAGTCGTGATGGAAGAAGGCGTCGTGCGTCATGCCGACGGTCCTGGCGCCGGCCGTCAGCGCGACACCATGCGGCGCGCCATGTCGGCGAAACCCAGCACCACCACGGCGCCGATCACCGCGACCATCACGGCCAGCAGGCTGAAGCTGTCCTGTGCGGACGGAACCAGCCCCACCAGCGGCGAGATCAACCAGCCGCTGAGCAGCGCGCCGGCGCCGCCGACCAGCACGCTCAGCAGCATGCCCATGCCCGACCGGTCCGTCGCCAGCATGCGCGCCAGCCAGCCGATCAGGCCGCCCACGACCATCGAGGTCAAGAAGCTCATGGCGCGTTCCTTCATGTGAATAGCGCGTGAAGACGGTGGCGACCCCGCGGGCCACCTGCCGACGCCTCAGGCTGCGCCCTGGCCGGCGCGGCGTCTGTGCGGCAGCGCACATGTCCCGGCGGCGGGGCCAGGCGGCACCCGCCCGGTAAGGCAGGGGGTGCTGCCTATACTGGTTTGGTCGACCCCTGCCCGCCAAAGCGGCCGTCGGCCCGGCAGCCTCCCGGATCGTGGCCGTGCTGGAGGCTTGATGTCGACGAACCCTGACCCGCTGCAGAACCGCCTGCTCGCCGCCCTGCCGGCCGAGGAATGGGCACGCTGGCAACCCGCGCTGGAGCCGGTGGACATGCCGCTGGGCGCGGTGCTGTACGAGTCCGGCATGGCGATGAGCCATGTGTATTTCCCCACCACCGCCATCGTCTCGCTGCTGTACGTGCTGAAGGACGGCGCCTCGGCCGAGATCGCGGTGGTGGGCAACGAAGGCATCGTCGGCATCTCGCTCTTCATGGGCGGCGAGACGACGCCCAGCCGCTGCGTGGTGCAAAGCGCCGGCCACGGCTTCCGCCTGCGCGGGCAGCTGCTGAAGGAGGAGTTCGGCCGCTCGGGCCCCGTGCTGCATCTGCTGCTGCGCTACACCCAGGCCCTGATCACGCAGATGGCGCAGACGGCCGTGTGCAACCGTCACCATTCGCTGGACCAGCAGCTGTGCCGCTGGCTGCTGCTGAGCCTGGACCGCCTGCCCACGCAGGAACTGGTGATGACGCAGGAGCTGATCGCCAACATGCTGGGTGTGCGCCGCGAAGGGGTGACCGCGGCGGCCGCCAACCTGCAGCGCGCCGGGCTCATCCGCTACCGGCGCGGCCACATCAGCGTGCTGGACCGCCCGGGCCTGGAGCAGCGCACCTGCGAGTGCTATGCGGTGGTGCAGCGGGAATACCAGCGGCTACTGCCGCCACCGGGCGGCCGGTAGCCCATCCCTGGCCGCCCGCTTACAAAGTCGCTCCCGGATTCCTCTTGGAATCCACTTGGATGGCGCAAGATGGGACACATGCCCGCCCCACCCCAAGCCATCAGCCTCGCCGCGCCCAAGCCCGCGGACGAGAAGATCACCATCAACATCGGCTGCGTCGACCTGGGCCAGATCGACCTGCTGGTGCAGGAAGGCTTCTACTCCAACCGCAGCGACCTGATCCGCACGGCGGTGCGCCGCCTGCTGAGCAGCCATGAAGCGGTGGTGCAGCAGGTGGTCTCGCGCAAGACGCTGGTGCTGGGCATCCAGCACTACACGCAGGCCGACCTGCTGGCGCTGCGCCAGGCCGGCGAACGGCTGCAGATCCGCGTGCTCGGCCTGGCCTCGTTCGCCGACGACGTGACGCCCGAGCTGGCGCTGGACACCATCGAATCGATCACCGTCCTGGGTGCCCTGCACGCCAGCCCCGCCGTGAAGCAGGCCCTGGCCGGCCGCACGCGCTGAACCCACCTGAGACCCGCCTTCCATGAAAACCGACTTCCAAGCCCTGATGCGCGAAGCCGCGCAGCTCACGCGCGGCGGCAACCTGGCCGGGGCGCAAGCCGCCATCCAGGCGGCGCTGG
>CBIHPZ010000120.1:0-8675 GCA_966211865.1 uncultured Aquabacterium sp. | reverse complement strand
GGCAGTTGCCGCAGCTTGTGGTCGTAGTACATCGCCGAGACTTCGATCTTCTTCTGCGGCAGGCGCACGCCCAGCATGGGCCAGATCTCGCGGTTGAGCATGGCCACGTCGAATTCAAGGTAGTAGCCCACCAGCGGACGGCTGCCGATGAAGTCCAGCAGTTGGCGCATGGCCTGCTGTGGGGCAACGCCCTGGGCCACGTCGCTTTCGCGAAGGTGGTGCACGCGCATGCTGTCCACCTTCAATCGGCGCTCGGGCCGCACGATGAGTTCCAGTCGCTGGCTGGTGAGCAGCCGGTTTCCGGCGATGCGCACCGCGCCGATGGAGATGATCTCGTCGTGCCGCGTGTCCAGCCCGGTGGTCTCGCAGTCGATGGCCACCCATTCGTCGGCGGGCGGCTCGTCGTACAGGAAGCCGAAGTGGGCGTCGGCCAGGTGGTACAGCATCCAGCCGCGCTTCAGCGCGCGGATGCCGCGAATGGGGCTGGGCAGGACGCTGGACATCAGCACACCGGACGCGTTGCCGCGGAGTTAGGCACCTCGCGTTGGGGCGCGGCTGCCGGGGCCCTGCACGCCATGCCGGTCCTCACGCCGCTTCCAGGTGGAACTGGTGCCGCACGATGGTCTTGAAGCGCTTCACCACGGCCATGGCGTCCTTCAGCAGGTCGCGTTCCAGGCTGCTCAGCGCGGCGCTGCGCACGGCGCCGGTCACGGGGCCGCCGGCGTCCAGTTCGGCCAGGCCGGCCTTCAGTTTCAGGCCCATCAGGAAATGCAGGCTGTCGGTCAGGTCCGTGCCCAGGTCGGCCGGCAGGCGGCCCGCGGCCACCAGCGCGGCCATGCGCGCCTGCGTGCCGGTGGCGGGCACGTGTTCACGCAGCGCCAGGCTGCGCACGCCGTGCACGATGGGGAAGATGCCGGCCTTCTTCAGGTCCAGCGTCTCCTTGTCCTGCTCGCCGATCAGCAGCAGGCGGTTCCACCAGCCGCCGCTTTCCGCGGGAAACAGGTCGATGGCGGCGGCGAAGCGGGCCAGCAATGCGTCGTCGCTGCCGGTCAGGCGGTCCACCTCGGCGCGCACCTCGGCCAGCAGCGCGGCATCGCCCGCCACGGCATGCGCGTCGATGAAGATGGCCAGCGACATCAGCCCGTTGGGATCGGGCCGCAGCAGCCAGTGGCGCACCATGGCGATGAAATCGCTGGTGCTGCGGCGCCATTCAGGGCGGCTCACCATGATGCCGCCGGGGCACTCGGGGTAGCCGAAATCCCGCAGGGCTTCCGAGAAGCGGCGGCAGGCCTCGGCCACGACCTGTTCGTCGATGTCGGCACCATCGCGCAGGATCAGGCCGTTGTCCTGGTCGGTCTTCAGCAGCTGCTCGCCGCGGCCTTCGCTGCCCATCACGAACAGGCAGCTCTGCGCCTGCAGCGCGGGCGGCGCCACCAGCTGCCAGGTGCGTTCGAACAGCTTGGCGTTCAGCGCCTGCACCAGCTTGCCGATCTGGCCCACGCGGGTGCCGCCGCGGTACAGCAGCGCCACGAAGCGTTCGATCTTCGCAGCCTGCGCGGCCAGGGTCACCAGGTCGTGCGCCTGCACGATCTGCACCGTGATCAGGTACGAGTGGTTGGACAGGAAGCTCAGCAAATCCAGCTGTTCCAGCAGGCCGGTGATGCGGTCGCCTTCGGCCACCACCAGGCGGTGCACCTGGTGCTGGATCATCAGCGCCAGCGCGTCGAACAGCGGCGCGTCGGGGGCGATGGTGATGAGCTTGAACGTGGCCATCTCACGCACGGGCAGGCTGGCCAATGGGCGGCCATCCACCACGGCGCGCTGCAGGCCGGTGTTGGTGAAGATGCCGAGCCGCGCGCCAGCACCATCTCTCCGGCCTTCACCATCGCGCACCAGCACGCTGGTGGTTCGTTCGGCCTGCATCACGGTCGCCACGGCGACAATGTCCGCGCCGCCATCCACCACGTGCGCCGGCCGCAAATAGGCCTCGGCCACCCGCGCGGTGGTCAGCGCATGCATCTCGCGTTCGCTGTCGCGCTGCGCCAGGGCGCCCAGCTTGTGGGAGAGATCCGAGAACAGCAGCGCGCCGAAGGTGGCATTGCGCGCGATCAGCGCATTCACCGTGCCCTTGGCCAGTTCGTAGGCCAGCACTTCTTCAGTGGCGACAAAGCGGCTGCTGGCGCGGCCGGCCACCAGTGAGCGGCCGTCGAAGCAGTCGTGCGCGCCATAGCTGGCCACGATCTCGCCGGCGTCGTATTGCGCCACGTGCCCCTTGATGACGACGAAGAGGTGCGACGGTTCGGCGCCCAGGTCCAGCACGACGTCGCCGGCGCGGAAATAGGCGATGTCCACCGCGCCGCGCACCATTTGCCGTTCCTCGGCATTCAGGCTGTCGAATGGCGACGCGGTGAAATCAAAGGCATTGGGCATGGCACATCATCGGCCGCCGCCCCTGCGCCAGGCTGACAGGCGCGGCGCCATCAAACATTCCCGACAGGCCGGGTTTGATCCAGATCAAAGTGGCGTCCCAGCCGATTCAGGGGCTGTAAGCCTCGTGCACGAATTCACATCCAGGATGGCGACCTTCGCTGAAGGAGACCGCCTGAATGGACGCTGACCTGACCCAACGAATCCTCCGAGATCCGAGATACCAGGAACTGAAGGCGAAGCGATCGCGCTTCGGCTGGTGGCTGACGCTGGCGATGCTGGTCGTCTACTACGGCTTCATCCTGCTGGTCGCGTTCGACAAGCCCTTCCTGGCCACCAGGCTGGGTGCCGGCGTCACCACGGTGGGCATGCCGCTGGGCCTGGCGGTCATCATCTTCACCGTGCTCATCACGGGCCTGTACGTGCGCCGTGCCAACAGCGAATACGACGCGCTGACCGAACAGATCACCAAGGCGGCCCTGAAATGAGCATTCGATTCCTATCGCGCATCCTGAGCGTCACCGCGCTGCTCGGCGCCAGCGCCGCCGCCTTCGCCGCCGGCGCCGACCTGGGCCAGGCCGAGAAGCAGGCCACCAACTGGACGGCCATCGGCATGTTCGCCATCTTCGTGGTGGGCACGCTGTTCATCACCAAATGGGCCGCGGCCAAGACCAAGTCGGCGGCCGATTTCTACACCGCCGGCGGCGGCATCACCGGTTTCCAGAATGGCCTGGCCATTGCGGGCGACTACATGTCGGCCGCGTCATTCCTCGGCATTTCCGCCGCGGTGATGGTGGGCGGCTTCGATGGCCTCATCTACTCCATCGGCTTCCTGGTGGGCTGGCCGGTGGTCACCTTCCTGCTGGCCGAGCGCCTGCGCAACCTGGGCAAGTTCACCTTTGCCGACGTGGCCGCGTTCCGCTTCTCGCAAACGCCGGTGCGCATGTTCGCGGCCTCGGGCACGCTGGTGGTGGTCGCCTTCTACCTGATTGCGCAGATGGTGGGCGCGGGCCAGCTCATCAAGCTGCTGTTCGGGCTGGAATACTGGGTGGCGGTGGTCATCGTCGGCGCGCTGATGATGGTGTACGTGCTCTTCGGCGGCATGACGGCCACCACCTGGGTGCAGATCATCAAGGCCTGCCTGCTGCTGGCGGGCGCGAGCTTCATGGCCTTCATGGTGCTGCTGCACTTCGGCTTCAGCCCCGAGGCGATGTTTGCCAAGGCGGTGGACGTGAAGACCGGCATCGCGGCCGCGGCCGGCAAGTCGGCCACCGAATCGGCGGCGGCGGGCTTCTCCATCATGGGCCCGGGCGGCTTCATCAAGGACCCCATCTCCGCCATCAGCTTCGGCATGGCGCTGATGTTCGGCACCGCCGGGCTGCCCCACATCCTGATGCGCTTCTTCACCGTGCCTAACGCGAAAGAGGCGCGTAAGTCGGTGTTGTGGGCCACCACCTGGATCGGCTATTTCTACATCCTCACCTTCATCATCGGCTTCGGCGCCATCACCTTCGTGCTGACCAACCCGCAGTTCCTGGACGCCAAGGGCGGCCTGCTGGGCGGCGGCAACATGGCGGCCATCCACCTGGCCAATGCGGTGGGCGGCAACGTGTTCCTGGGCTTCATCTCGGCGGTGGCCTTCGCCACCATCCTGGCGGTGGTGGCGGGGCTCACCTTGTCGGGCGCGTCGGCCGTGTCGCACGACCTGTATGCCACTGTCATCAAGAAGGGCAAGGCCGACAGCGCGGCCGAACTGAAGGTGTCGCGCATCACCACCATCAGCCTGGGCGTGGTGGCCGTGGTGCTGGGCATCGCCTTCGAGAAGCAGAACATCGCCTTCATGGTCAGCCTGGCCTTTGCCATCGCGGCCTCGGCCAATTTCCCGGTGCTGCTGATGTCGGTGCTGTGGAAGGGCTGCACCACGCGCGGCGCGGTGATCGGCGGCTTCCTGGGGCTGATCTCCTCGGTGCTGCTGACGCTGGTGTCGCCCGCGGTGTGGGAGGTGACGCTGGGCAATCCCAAGGGCTCGGCGCTGTTCCCCTACGCGTCGCCGGCGCTGTTCTCGATGGCCATCGGTTTCATCGGCATCTGGCTGTTCTCCCTGCTCGACAACAGCGCCCGCAGCGCGCAGGATCGTGCCGGCTTCCTGGCGCAGCAGGTGCGCTCGGAAACAGGCATCGGCGCGGCGGCGGCGTCGGGGCATTGAACATCCATTCCCTATCCAGGAGAGAGCAATGAGCAAGCGAGACGTGGTGGTGCTGGGCGCGGCGCGGTCGGCCATCGGCACCTTCGGCGGCGCACTGGCCGACATCGAACCGGCCGAGCTGGCGGGCACGGTGATGAAGGAGGCGGTGCAGCGCTCCGGCGTCGACCCCCAGGCCATCAACTACGTGACGGTCGGCAACACCATTCCCACCGAAAGCCGCTTTGCCTACGTGGCGCGCGTGGCGTCCATCCAGGCCGGGCTGCCGATGGATTCGGTGGCCATGTCGGTGAACCGGCTGTGCTCGTCGGGCCTGCAGGGCATCGTCACCACCGCGCAGAACATCCTGCTGGGCGATTGCGACTACGGCATCGGCGGCGGCGTGGAGGTGATGAGCCGCAGCGGCTATTTGTCCGCCGCCATGCGCACCGGCGCGCGCATGGGCGACACCAAGCTCACCGACATGATGGTGGCCACGCTCACCGACCCCTTCGGCGTCGGCCACATGGGCATCACGGCCGAGAACCTGGCCACCAAGTGGGGCATCTCGCGGGAAGAGCAGGACGCGCTGGCGGTGGAATCGCACCGGCGCGCGGCCGCGGCCATCGCGGAAGGGCGCTTCAAGTCGCAGATCGTGCCCATCGTCAAGCAGACCCGCAAGGGCGAGGTGGTCTTCGACACCGACGAGCACGTGAAGCCCGGCACCACGCTGGAGGTGCTGGCCAAGATGAAGCCGGCCTTCAAGAAGGACGGCTCGGTGACGGCCGGCAATGCCTCGGGCATCAACGACGGCGCGGCCTTCTTCGTGCTGGCGGATGCGGCGGTGGCGTCCCATGCCGGCCACAAGCCGCTGGCGCGGCTGGTGTCCTATGCCGTGGCGGGCGTGCCCAACGAGATCATGGGCGAAGGGCCGATTCCCGCGTCCAAGCTGGCATTGAAGAAGGCCGGCCTGACGCTCGACCAGATGGACCTGATCGAGAGCAACGAGGCCTTCGCGGCCCAGGCCATTGCGGTGGCACGCGGGCTGGAATTCGACATGAAGAAGGTGAACCCCAATGGCGGCGCCATTGCATTGGGCCACCCCATCGGCTGCTCGGGCGCCTTCCTGGCCACCAAGGCGGTGTATGAATTGCAGCGCACCGGCGGGCGTTATGCGCTGGTCACGATGTGCATTGGCGGAGGCCAGGGGATTGCCGCGGTGTTCGAGCGGCTCTGATCTCGCGCCACGTGGGGCGCCGCGGCGGTGGGGCGGCATGGCCGCTGCGGGCGCCTTGGCCGCAAGGAATCGGCCGTGCCACCCGGCCCAATCAACGCGGCCGAATCAACGCGGCCGAGTCCACGCGGCCGCCTCAACGCGGCGGCATCAACGCGGCGGCCGCACGCTGGCCAGGTGCATGCCGCTGTCCAGCAGCAGCAGTTCGCCGGTGACGGTCTTCGCGCCGTCCACCAGCCAGGTGATGGCCTCGGCCACGTCCTCGGGTGAACAGGCGCGCTGCAGCGGCACCGTGGCCTCGTAGCCCTTCAGGCCGGCGTCGTAGCCCTGCTGTCCCACGCCCTGCACGAACCAGCGCGTGGTGATGAAGCCCGGGCACACCGCGTTGACGCGTACTTCCGGCGCCAGCGCGCGGGCCAGGTGCAGCGTCATCGCATTGATGGCGCCCTTGGAAGCGATGTAGGGAATCGACGAGCCGACGCCCAAGGCGCCCGCCACGGACGACACGTTGACGATGCAGCCCTGCGCCTGTTTCAGCGCCTCGGCGCAGGCCCGCACCATCTGGAAGGTGCCCAGCGTGTTCACGCCCAGGATGCGCTGGAAGGCCTCGGCGTCCAGCGCGTCCCAGCTGGCCGCTTCGCCGAAGACCGAGATGCCGGCGTTGTTCACCAGCGCGTCGATGCGGCCCCAGCGTTCCAGCGCGGCGCGCGCCAGGGCGCGGCAGTCGGCGTCCTGCGAGACGTCGCCCTGCATCAGCAGCACATTGGCGCCGGCGGCTTCGCAGGCCTCGGCGCTGCGCTCGGCCTCGGCCGCGCTGCGCGAGTAGTTCACCAGCACGTCGTAGCCCTTGTGCGCCAGCATCAATGCCGTGGCGGCGCCCACGCCGGTGCCGGCGCCCGTGATCACTGCAGTCCTGCGCGTTTCCATCGTGGTGGTCTCCTGTGCCGGTGATGACGCCAGTGTGCGCTCATTTCGTGCGGTGCTCGGTGCGGTGGCCGGTGTGCGCGCCTGGAATCAAGCTGGAATGGCGTTCTTGGCAACGCGCATTGGAACAAGCCATTCCTTCCGACCTTCAATTTCGAAGGCAGCAATCTGATTTGGAGATGGTTGGTCATATTCACATCGGTGTCTGCACCCAGGCACCGCACCCTTGTGATGGCGATCACACGGCAGACGAAGGCCATCGATGATCATTCCGGCGCCGCAAAGCCGGACAACTTCCACAATCACCGGGTCATGAACATGAAACTCTTCCATTTGCTGCCTGCCCTTTCCCTGCTCGCCGGCGTCGCCGCAACGGCCGCTGACAATGCAAGCTACGACAACACGGTGCTGAACATCCCCCGCGTGGACTCCGCAACGCAGCTGGGCCTGTTCCAGGACGCGGTGCTGCAGTACACCCCCCAGGGAACCTTCAAGCTGCTGCAGGCCGAGGAACTGGGCAAGGGCAGGATCTATGGCATTGGCAGCGTGCTTTCCGTTGGGGTGAAGCAGTCGGGGACGCTTCCTGTCAGCGTCTACCTGCAAGTCAGCGGCGGGCTTGCCTGCGGGACCGTGACGGGCCCTGCGCGCGTCCACCAGCGCCTGCAGGGAACGCGCTTCGACATCAGCATCAGCGCACAACATGCAGCCCCGTTGGCTCCATTGGCGGCCTGCACCACGGAGTTCCGCCCCTACACGGTGACCGTCCCCCTGGACGTCTATGGCCTTGCCGCCGGCACCTACACCTACAGCGTCAACGGTGTTGCCACAGGCAGCTTCACGCTCGCCGCCAGCAACAGGTTCGCCGAAGACTGCGATGTCATGGCGAATGGGCGTTGCTGAGGCATTCCATTCGCCGCTTCGGCCCACGCGAATCGCAGCCCCATTCGGCTCAATGCCGCCGCAGGCCTTCATGGCGCTCGAACAGGGCCACCGTCCAGTCGATGAAGGCACGCACCTGGGCGCTGAGGTAGCGGTTGGGCGCGTACAGCATGTGAATGGGAAATTCCGGCGTCTGCCAGTCTTCCAGCACTGCCGTGAGCCGGCCTTGCGCCAGCGCTGCATGCACGGCATAGCCGGGTGCCTGCACCAGGCCCAGGCCGGCCAGCGCGGCGGTCACGTACGAATTGGTGTCGTTCACCACCAGGCGGTGGTCCAGCGCGGGCTCAAGCTCCACCGAATCCCTTGAATAGCGAAAGGGCAGGGGGCGGCCGGTCCGCGCGGACAGCATGCCCACCGTGGGCCACGCGGCCAGCGCGTCAGGGGTGCGTGGCGTGCCGTGGGCCTGCAGCAGCGCCGGCGTGGCGCAGGTGATGGAGCGGAACGCGCCGATCTGCCGCGCGACGATCTGCTGCTCGTCGAGCTGGCCGGCGCGTATGGCGCAGTCGATGCCTTCGGCCACCAGGTCGCTGCGGCGGTTGCCCACGCCCAGCTCGATCTGCACGTCCGGAAAGCTGCGCTGGAACTCGTGCAGCGCCGGCAGGATCACCATCGCGCCGATGGCCGCCGGCGCTTCCACCCGCACCTTGCCGGCCGGCTGGCCTTGCGACAGGCGCGTGGTGGATTCGATGTCCGTCAGGTCGGCCAGCAGGCGCACCACGCGCTCGTAGTAGCCGGCACCGGCAGGGGTCACGGTCACGGCCCGCGTCGTGCGGTGCAGCAGCTTCACCTGCAGGTCCTGCTCCAGGCCCTGGATCAGCCGCGTCACGGTGGCATTGGGCAGGTTCAGCGTGTCGGCGGCCTTGGTGAAGTTGCCGGCCTCCACCACGCGGACGAAGGCGTTCATCGCGGCGATGCGGTCCATGGTCCTTCCTGCAGCCAGAAGAAGGGCCATTAGACCTCCGTTCGACC
>CBIHPZ010000119.1:0-8694 GCA_966211865.1 uncultured Aquabacterium sp. | reverse complement strand
CGGAACGATCCTGTTTGAGAATCATTCTTGTTATGATTTTTGCCCGATCATTCCCCGCTCCCCTCAACACCATGTCCCGTCGCCTGCTGCCCGCCCGCCTTCCCCTCCTCGTTGCCCTGGCCGCCGCGGCCGGCGCGCTGGCACCCGCGCAGGCGCAGGAGAAGGTGCTGAACCTGTACTCCGCCCGCCACTACCAGACCGACGAGGCGCTGTACGCCAACTTCACCAAGGCCACCGGCATCAAGATCAACCGCCTCGACGGCAAGGAAGACGAGCTGGTCGAGCGCATCCGCAACGAAGGCACATCGAGCCCGGCCGATGTCCTGATCACCGTCGACGCGGCGCGCCTGGAAGTGGCGGACTCGATGGGGCTGTTCCAGCCGGTGAAGTCGGCGGTGCTCGAACAGCGCATCCCGGCCACCCTGCGCACGCCCACCTGGTTTGCCTTCTCCACCCGCGCCCGCGTCATCGTCTACAACAAGGCGGCGATCAAGGCCGATCAGGTTCGCAGTTATGCCGACCTCGCCTCGCCGGCACTGAAGGGCCAGGTCTGCGTGCGCTCGGGCGGCCACCCGTACAACCTGTCGCTGGGCGCCGCGATGATCGCGCACGAGGGAGAAGCCAAGACCGAGGCCTGGGCCAAGGGCCTGGTCGCCAACTTTGCGCGCGCGCCCAAGGGCGGCGACACCGACCAGATCAAGGCCGTGGCCGCTGGTGAATGCGGCGTCGCGATCTCCAACACCTACTACCTGGCGCGCCTGATGCGCTCGACCAAGCCGGACGAGCAGCAGGCCATGAACGCCGTTGGCATCGTGTGGCCGAACCAGTCCAG
Organism: uncultured Aquabacterium sp.; assembly: GCA_966211865.1. Lineage (GTDB taxonomy): Bacteria > Pseudomonadota > Gammaproteobacteria > Burkholderiales > Burkholderiaceae_C > Pseudaquabacterium. Next base: position 7,862 of record CBIHPZ010000119.1, on the reverse strand, counting down.
CTGGGGCACGCACATCAACATCTCGGGCGCCGGCGTGCTCAAGCACGCGCCGAACCGCGAGGCCGCCGTCAAGTTCCTGGAGTACCTGGCCAGCGACGAGGCGCAGAACTACTTCGCCAACGGCAACAACGAATGGCCGGCGGTGCCGACGGTCAAGGTCAACAACAAGGAACTGGCGGCGATGGGCACCTTCAAGGCCGACCAGCTGCCGATCGGCGACCTGGCCAAGACCACCGTGCAGGCGCAGAAGGTGTTCGACCGCGCCGGCTGGAAGTAAGCAACCCCGACGGGGCCGCCGCGCATCCCGCCGGACGCCGCCGCGCCCCGACCCAACGGAGCCGCGCTCAATGGGCCGAGACGGATTGCCCCCGCGCGATCTGCCGGCACAGCACCATCATCGGCAGCAGCCCCACCGCGACGATCGCCAGCGCCGAGGTCGAGGCCTCGGCCAGGCGTTCGTCCGAAGCCAGCGTGTAGGCCTGCGTCGCCAGCGTGTCGAAGTTGAAGGGCCGCATCACCAAGGTGGCGGGCAGCTCCTTCATCACGTCGATGAAGACCAGCAGCGCGGCCGTCAGCACGCTGCCGCGCAACAGCGGCAGGTGCACGCGGCGCAGCGTCTCGGCGGGGCCGTGGCCCAGCGAACGCGCGGCGTCGTCCATGTGCGGCGTGATCTTCGAGAGGCCGGCGTCCACCGCCTGCAGCGCCGCGGTGAGATAACGCACCAGGCACGCGTACACCAGCGCGGCGATGCCGCCGGTGAACACCAGGCCCACCTCCACATGCAGCGTCTCGCGCAGCAGCGCGGCGATGGCGTGGTCGAGCTGCGTGACCGGGATCAGCACCCCCACCGCGATCACCGAACCGGGCAGCGCGTAGCCCAGGCCCGCGACGCGGTGCGCCCAGCGCGTGGCGGGGCCGGCGTGGCTGCGCGCCGCGTAGGCGATCAAGAGCGCCAGGGCCACCGCGGCCAGCGCGGTCAGGCCGGACACCAGCACGCTGTTGCGGGCCAGCAGCAGGAAGCGCGCGCCGAACTGCGCATCGCCTTCGGTCAGCGCCATCTTCAGCAGCAGGCCGGCCGGCACCAGGAAGCCCAGCAGCAGCGGCGCCGCGCAGGCCAGCAGCGCCGCCAGCGCGCGCACGCCCTGCAGGCGCTGCCGCGCCACGCCGCTGCGGCGCAGCGTGGTGTCGTGGAAGCGCGAGCGCCCGCGCGAGAGCCGCTCCAGCACCAGCACGCCGATCACGAAGGCCAGCAGCGCCAGCGCCAGCTGCGCGGCGGCCACGCGGTCGCCCAGCGAGAACCAGGCGCGGTAGATGCCGGTGGTGAAGGTCTGCACCGCGAAGTAGGAGACGGTGCCGTAGTCGGCCAGCGTCTCCATCAGCGCCAGCGCGACGCCGGCGGCGATGGCCGGCCGCGCCAGCGGCAGCGAGACACGCAGGAAGCCCTGCCACGGCGTCAGGCCCATGGCCCGCGCCACCTCCACCAGGCCGCCGGCGCGTTCGATGAAGGCGGTGCGGGCCAGCATGTAGACGTAGGGGTACAGCACCAGCACGAACATCACCACGGCGCCGCCGGTGGAGCGCACGTCGGGGAACCAGTAGTCGGCGCGGCGCCAGCCGAAGGCCTCGCGCAGCGTGGTCTGCACCGGGCCCACGTACTGCAGCAGGTCGGTGTAGGTGTAGGCCATCACGTAGGCCGGCATGGCCAGGGGCAGCACCAGCGCCCATTCGAACTGCGCGCGCAGCGGAAAGTCATGCCGCGTGACGAGCCAGGCCGCGCCCACGCCCAGCGCGGCGACGCCCAGGCCGACGCCCAGGCACAGCCACAGCGTGGTCACCACGTAGTCGGGCAGCACGGTGGCCGCCAGGTGGGCCCAGGTGCCGCCGGTGCCACCGGTGAAGACATGCGTCGCCACCGAGACCAGCGGCGCCGCGATGAGCACCGCCGCGAGCAGCGCGACGAGCTTCAGCCAGGGCAGCGAACGAACCGCGCCACGAGGCGCGGACAGGGCGATGGAGGACACCGGCGCAGTGTATCGGCGCGTGTCCGCGGGGCCGGCTCCTCGATCAGGCGACGCTTATGATCCGCGCAATGACCGCCGCGCCCCCTTGGCTCGCTGTCGACCGGATCAGCGTGGGCTACGGCCGTCGCGCCGTCGTCGAACAGTTGAGCGTCCGCCTGCCCGCCGGCACCATCGGCTGCCTGCTGGGCCCGTCCGGCTGCGGCAAGACCACCGTGCTGCGCGCCATCGCCGGATTCGAGCCGCTGCGTGACGGGCGCATCGACCTGGGCGGCGAGACGGTGGCCAGCGCCGACCACCATCTGCCGCCGGAAGAACGCCGCGTCGGCATGGTGTTCCAGGACCATGCGCTGTTCCCGCACCTGACGGTGGCGGACAACGTCCGCTTCGGCCTGCGCCGCCACGCCGATGCCGCGCAACGCGTGCAGCGCATGCTGGAGACCGTGGGGCTGGCGCATGCCGCATCGCGCTACCCGCACGAGCTGTCCGGCGGCCAGCAGCAGCGCGTGGCGCTGGCCCGCGCGCTGGCGCCCGAGCCGCGCCTGCTGCTGCTGGACGAGCCCTTCGCCAACCTCGACGTGGAATTGCGCGAGCGCCTGGGCCTGGAGCTGCGCCAGCTGCTGAAGGCCGCCGGCATCACCGCGCTGATGGTCACGCACGACCAGCACGAGGCCTTCGCCATCGCCGACGACATCGGCGTGATGAGCGAGGGCCGCATCCAGCAATGGGACTCGGCCTACAACCTGTACCACCGGCCGGCCAACCGCTTCGTCGCCGACTTCGTCGGCCAGGGCGTGTTCCTGCCCGGCGTGGTGGCGGCCGACCACCACGTGGTGATGGAGCTCGGCCGCATCCAGAGCCCGCACCCGGTGCGCTGCACCGAGCACGGCGACCTCTGCCCCGACGGCTGCCGCGTCGACGTGCTGCTGCGCCCCGACGACGTGGTGCACGACGACGCCAGTGGAGTAACGGCCGAAGTGCTCGGCAAGGCCTTCCGCGGCGCGGAGTTCCTGTACACGCTGCGCCTGGCCAGCGGCGCCACGGTGCTGTCGCTGGTGCCTTCGCACCACAACCACGCCATCGGTGAACGCATCGGCATCCGGCTGGAGCTGGACCACGTGGTGGCCTTCAAGCGCGAGGGCGCCGTCGAAGGCACGGCCGCGGCGCCGGCGCTGGACTGCGCCTGACGGCGGTCCGCAGCGGCACCCAGGCCAGGGCCCGGGCTCCGCAGGCTCAACCGCCGTCGAGCTTCTTCAGCATCTGCTCGGCCTCGGGCTGGCCGGGGAAATCCTTCATCTTCGCCAGCTCGCCCAGTTCCAGGCGGGCCTGGCCCTTGTCGCCCGCGGCCAGGTAGATCTTGGCCAGGTTGAGCCGGAAGCCCGGCAGCTGCGGCGCCTTGGCCACCACCTGCTTCTGCACCTCCACCGCGCGCGCATGCTGGCCCGAGGCGGACAGCACCATCGCCAAGGTGTCCATCAGCGGCGCCTGGTTCGGCGCAGCCTTCACGGCGCGTTCGGCGAACTCCAGGGCACCGGGCTTGTTCTGCTTCATCTTCAGCCAGGCCACGTTGTTCAGCGCCAGGGCATGCTCCGGCTGCGCCTTCAGCACGTCCAGGTAGCGCGATTCAGCGAGCGCGAGGTCGCCGGTGGCCAGCGCGGCATCGCCCAGGTGGAAGCGGAAGACCTGGTCCTGCGGGTGGTCCTTCAGCCAGCCTTCGGCGAAGCGGGCGGCCTCGGGCGCGCGGCCGGCGGCCACCAGCGTGGCGTGCAGGCGCATGGCCGCGGTGCCGGGCTCGCTCTTGGTCAGCGCGGTCTTGTAGGCGGCCAGCGCCGGTTCCCAGTGCTTCTGCGCGCCTTCGATGTCACCCTCGGCGATGAAGCCCGCGCCGTCGCCCGGACGGCGCTGCTGCAGCTGCCGCGCCGCTTCCAGCGCCTTCGGCAGCTGCTTGGCCTGCGCCAGCACGGCGATGAGCAAGCGGTTCGCCGCGGCGGATTCGGGTTCGACCTCGGTCGCCTTGCGCACCGCACGCAGCGCCGATTCGCTGTCACCCGAGGCCAGGTGCACCGAGGCCATGCCCAGGTGGCCGGCCGCCTTGTCGGGCTGGGCGGAGGCAATCTTTCCGAAGGTGCTGAGCGCCTGCTGCCGATCGCCGGCGGCCAGCTGCATGCGGCCCAGCCGATCCAGCACCTCCACGTTGTTCGGCAGCGCGCTGACGGCGGCCTGGGCCGCGTTCAGCGCCGCGGGCTGGGTCTCCTTCGTGCGCGCCAGGTGGTCGATCTGCGCCACACGCAGCTGCGGGTCCGACGGGTCCACCGCCACCGCATCGGCCAGCAGCTTCGCGACGTCGGCCTCCGGCGCGCCGGTGCGCTGCTTCAGGTCCGCGAAGGCCAGCATCGCGCGTCCGTTCTTCGGATCGGCCTTCAGCAAGGCCTCGAAGCGCTTGGTGGCGGAAGCGGCGTCCTTGTCCTGCAGGTCCAGCGCGGCCAGCGCCGACACCGCCGGCAGGTACTTCGCGTCCTTGGCGAGCGAGGCCTCGAAGGCCTTGCGCGCACCGGGCATGTCGCGCTTGGCCGCCAGCACCTGGCCGCGCAGCAGCGCCGGCACCGGGCTGTCCGGCTGCTTCTTCGCCAGCGCGTCGATCGCGGTGAGCGCGCCATCGAACTCGCGCCGCTGCAGCCGCGCGGTGATCAGCGCCAAGTCCACCGCACGGCCCTGGTCGGCCGCCGCCAGCTTCTCCAGCTCGGAGAAGGCGCTGTCGGCATTGCCTTTTTGCAGCTGCGTCAGGGCCACCGCGGCATTCAGGCGCTTGTCGTCAGGCTTGATCTGGGCCGCCTTGGTGAAGAGCTGCTGCGCAGTCTTCGCATCACCGTTCAGCAGGTGCGCCTGCGCGGCCAGGGCCAGCACCTCGGCCTGCGGCGTCGGCACTTCCAGCAGTGGCTTCAGCGCCGCCAGCGCCTTCGCAGGCTGGCGCTGGCGCAGGTACACCTCGGCCAGCAGGCGGCGCGCATCCACCGAGCCGGGCGCCAGCTGCAGTACGCGCGACAGGACGGCTTCCGCCTCCGTCAAGGCACCGAGCTGGAACTCGACGGCGCCGCTCAACTGCAGCACGCGCAGGTTCTCGCCGGCGCTGCGGCGAAGCACGTTCAGCTGCTCGCGCGCTTGCTTCAGGTCGCCGTTGGCGTAGGCCAGTTGCGCGTCCATGAAGCGGGTGCGCGGGTGATTGGGGCGCAGCTTGCGGATGTCTTCGAGCTGCTTCTTCGCACCCTCGAGGTCCTTGTCCGCCAGCAGCATGTTGAAGATCGACGCCTGCGCATCCATCAGGTCCTTGCGCAGCTCCAGCGCACGCCGGTACAGCGCCAGCGCGGCCGGACGGTCGGCCTTCGACAGCAGCAGCAGGTCCGCCTTCAGCAGCATGGCGTCCGTGTTGTCCGGCGCGCGCGCCAGCAAGGCATCCGTCGCCGCCAGCGCGCCGGCCCGGTCGCCCGCGGCGGCCTTCAAACGGGCATCCATCAGCACCGCCGGGGCATACACGGCCGAGATGGCCAGCGCCCGGTCCACCGCGGCGCGGGCTTCCTCGCGCGCACCCAGCGCAGCGTGGGCCTGCGCCAGGGTCACCTGCAACTCGATGTCGACCAGCGGGTCCTTCAGGTCCATCGACGAGAACTCGTCGAGCACCTTGCGCGGCTGGCCCATCGCCAGCAGGGCGCGGGCACGCACCGGCGCCACGGCCTTTTCGGGGTGGCCATATTCCAGCGCACGCTTCAGCTCGACCTCGGCACCGGCCGGGTCGCCCGATTCCAGCAGCGCCTGGCCCAGCAGGTAGCGCCCTTCACCGGATTGCGGGTTCTTCTCGAGCAGGTTCTTCAGCTCGATGACCGCGGCCTTGGCATCGTGCTTCTCGAGGTACTGCCTGGCCGAGGCCATCAGCGCCGGCTCGTCCTTGCCGCCGCAGGCGCCCAGCACGGCCAGCGCCGCCGCCAGTGCCATGGTGACGCCGCCCCGCGCCGCGCGGTGCCACACAACCCGATCGTTCATTCCCATCCCCCTGGCCCAGCCCGCCGGGCCGGCTCCGCACCTGGCCCGGTCGCGCCAGGCCACTCCAACACGAGGCCGGCCAGGTCCGACCCGGCACGGCCACTGCAATTCCGCGGCGGCTCAGCGCCGCGTGCCAGCCCAGCCCAAGCTGCGCACCGCGCCTTCACCCATGGCGGCGCCGAAGCGCTTGGCCAGCCGTTCGGCGACGTTCTCGCGCGGCGTGTAGTCGATGACCTCTTCGGCCTTGACCACGTCGCGGGCGACGAAATCCAGGTTGCCGAAGCTGTCCGCGAGGCCCAGCTTGACGGCGTCCTCGCCGTTCCAGAACAGGCCGGAGAACATCTCCGGCGTCTCCTTCAGGCGCGGGCCGCGGCCGGCCTTCACCACGGCGATGAACTGCTGGTGAATCTGGTCGATCATCGCCTGCGCATAGGCCTTGTGGCGCGCGTTCTGCGGCGAATACGGGTCGAGCATGCCTTTGTTCTCGCCCGCGGTGAGCAGCCGGCGCTCGATGCCCAGCTTGTCCATCAGCCCGGAGAAGCCGAAGCCGTCCATCAACACCCCGATGGAGCCGACCAGGCTGGCCTTGTCGACGTAGATCTCGTCGGCCGCCACGGCGATGTAGTAAGCGCCCGAAGCACAGATCTCCTCGACCACGGCGTAGACCTTCTTCTGGTGCTTGGCCTTCAGGCGGCGAATCTCGTCGTTGACGATGCCGGCCTGCACCGGGCTGCCGCCGGGGCTGTTGATGCGCAGCACCACGGCCTGGGCGCCCGTGTCCTCGAAGGCCTGGCGCAGCGCGCCGATCAACTGCTCGGCACTGGCTTCGGTGTCGGGGGCGATCTCGCCACGCACGTCGACCAGGGCGGTGTGCGGGCCGCTGGGCGCCGTGGGGTGCAGGCGCTGCGAGAACAGCGACCAGGCCACCACGCCGGCCAGCAGCAGCCACGACAGGCGGAAGAACACGCGCCAGCGGCGCTCGGCGCGGCGATCGGCCAGCAGGTCGCGCGCCAGGTGCTCGAGCGTCAGCTCGACCGCGGGGCGCGCAGCCACCGCCGCGAGCGGCGGCGACGCGGGGGCGGCAGAGGTGGCCGGCGCGGCAGCTGACGGTGCCGGGGCCGGGTCGGGGGACGACGGGGCGTCTTCGGGGGAACTCATGGGATGTGCCGATCAGGCCGCGGGGTGCGCGGACGGTGGAGCAGAAGGGGGTACGGCGGGGGACGAAGCGGCGGCCGGGAGCGGCCGGATGTCGCGGGAAGGATACCAATACACCTGGCCGCCGGCCTCGTGCACTTCGAGCGGCATGAGCCGGCTGCGGCCGCAGGGGCCGCCGATGCAGCGGCCATCGGCGGGCTCGTAGGTGGCGCCGTGGATGGAGCAGACGATCCAGCGGCGGTCGAGGTCCAGGAATTCGCCCGGCTGCCAGTCCATCTCGACCGGCACGTGGGCACATCGGTTCAGGTAGGCGACGACGCGGCCGTCGAAGCGCAAGGCAAAAGCCCGCGCGGGCTGGCCCCACAGCAGCACGTCGAACACGGTGGCACGGCCCCGGTCGGCCAGCGCCGAGGATTCGCACAACACGATGGCCTCGCGTTCCCCGGCTGCCGCCGGCGCAGCGGCATCAGGCATGGTCGGCGAGCCAGCGCGCCAGGTCGGCGGTGGAATGGGCGACGTGCAGCGGCGCCAGGTCGGCGAACGTGGCGTGGTCGTGCGCGCCGAAGGACACGCCGACCGAGGCCGTGCCGGCGTTCAGCGCCATCTGCAGGTCGTGCGTGGTGTCGCCGATCATCAGCGTGCGCTCGGGCTCGG
>CBIHPZ010000118.1:0-8695 GCA_966211865.1 uncultured Aquabacterium sp. | reverse complement strand
GGTAGCCCTGCATGCAGGCGTAGATGCAGGCGCCGATCGCGTAGATGTCGGTCCAGGGGCCCAGCGTGCCGTCGCGGCGGTACATCTCGGGCGCGGCGAAGCCGGGCGTGTACATCGGCCGGATGAAGTTGCCTTCCTTGCTCAGCACCTCGCGCGCGGCACCGAAGTCGAGCAGCACCGCCTTGTTGTCGTTGGTGATGAAGATGTTGGCCGGCTTGATGTCCAGGTGCAGCATCTTGTGCTGGTGCACGATGCGCAACCCGCGCAGGATCTCGTCGAACAGGGAGCGGATCGTGGATTCGCGAAACACCTTGTCGCGTTTCAAATCCCGGGCGGTGACGATGAAATCCTGCAGGGTATCGCCCTGCAGATAGTTCATCACCATGTAGACGGTTTCGTTCTCGCGGAAGAAATTCAGCACCGAGACGACGCTGGAATGCGAGATTTGCGCGAGCGAGCGGCCTTCTTCGAAAAAGCTCTTCAGGCCCAGGCGGTACAGCGGCTGCTTTTCGGGTTTCACCCGAGGCGTGAGTTCACCCGGAGAACGCTCGGCCAGCGACGCCGGCAGATATTCCTTGACCGCCACCAGGTGCCGGTCCGCGTCTTCCGCCAGATACACGACGCCGAAGCCGCCGGCGGCCAGTTTCTTGACGATCGAGTAACCCCCGACCACGGTGCCAGCAGGCAACGGGGCTGGTTTGGGCTTTGACATAATCGCTGTTTTCGATCGAAAAAATAGTCGATGCCAGTCTACAGCATGACGGGTTTTGGCAGTGCCACGGCATCGCCTCGAAGCGCAGCCGATGCGGCTGCCGCACAGGGCGGCGCGCCTGCCGCATCCGGCGGGGCCAGCAGCCCGGCGCCCGCCGCGGGTTCGGCAGCGGTGTTAGTGGAACTGCGGTCGGTCAATGGCCGCTTCCTCGACCTGTCGCTGCGACTGCCGGACGAACTGCGCGGCCTGGAACCCGCCCTGCGCGAACTGGTGGGCGGCGCCTGCCGGCGCGGGAAGATCGAACTGCGCCTGGCCACGCAACGCGAGACCGACAGCGCGCTGCCCCAGCCCCAGCCGGCGCAACTGATGCGCCTGGCCCAGCTGGAATCGAACGTGCTGTCGTGGTTGCCGAACGCTCGACCCATCAGCGTCACCGAGGCCATGAACTGGTGCCGTGCAGCCGGCGGCACTGAACGCCTGGATGAAGTGGCCCTGGAAGCCGCCGGCCGCGCCGTGGCGGCCCTGCGCGAAGCCCGCGCGCGCGAAGGCGCACGGCTGGTCTCCATCCTGGAGGAGCGCATCGCCCGCCTGCGCGAACTGGCCGCCCAGGCCGCGCCGCTGGTGCCGCAGGTGGTGCAGCGGCAACAGCAGCGCTTCCTGGAACGCTGGCATGAAGCACTGGCCAACGCCGGTGCGGGCAGCACCGTGACGCCCGAGGCGCTGCAGGAACGCGCGCTGAACGAAGCGGCGGCCTACGCCTTGCGCATCGACGTGGCGGAAGAGCTGTCGCGCCTGGTGGCGCACCTGGACGAGATCAGCCGCCTCCTGAAGGCCGGCGGCGAACTCGGCAAGCGGCTCGATTTCCTGATCCAGGAGCTGCACCGCGAGGCCAACACCCTGGGCTCGAAGTCATCGGCGCTGGAGCTGACCAACGTCTCGGTGGAGATGAAGGTCGCCATCGAGCAGATGCGCGAGCAGGTGCAGAACATCGAATAGCGCGGCCGGGCTGGCCCGGCGACGGCCGGACCGCGACCCTTCAGCGCGCCGAGGACGGCACCAACCGGTCCGCCGCCGCCACCCTCTCGTCCCCATCGAGCTCGATGGCGACCTGGGTGCACACGGCGCGGCACAGCGTGGCGACGCGTTCGCTCTGCAGGCGGTAGTAGATCTGGGTGCCTTCGCGCCGCTTGGTCAGCACGCCACTGCGGTACAGCGTGGCCAGGTGCTGGGACATGTTGGGCTGGGTGGTGTCGATGGCGGCCAGCAGCTCCGACACGTTCTTCTCGCCCTGGCAAACCGCACTGATGATCTTCAGCCGGATCGGCGTCGACAACAGGCCGAAGAGCTCTGCAGCCGTCTCGAAGACTTCATCGGCGCCAGCGCTGGCGGTGCTCTTGTCCAATCAAACCTCGGCGCGGGAAAGGCCGGCGAAGTATATCAATGCAGGCCGATGCTTTCCCTGCGGCGCCCGCGCGCTGGACGCGTCTTTTGCGCGATATCAAGCGGAGCGCAACCGGTCGGCCAGCCAGCGCTGCAGGTCGGCCGCCGACACCACGCCGGTGAGCCGCCCGAGCTCCTCTCCCCGTCGAAGCAGCACCAGTGTCGGGATGCTGCGGATGCCCAGCGCCTGGCTGGTTTGCGGATTGGCATCGGTGTCGAGCTTCGCGAACCGGACACCGCGCACCTGACGGGCCGCGGCTTCGAACTGCGGCGCCATCATGCGGCAGGGGCCACACCAGGCGGCCCAGCAGTCGACGACGGTGGGCAGGTCGCTGCCGTCGACCACCTGGCGGAAGTTCGCATCGCCGAGGGTCACGGGCGCGGCCGGCAGCAGGTCGGCCCGGCACTTGCCGCACACCGGCTCGTCGCCCAGCCGATGCTCGGGAACGCGGTTGGTGGCGCCACAGGCGGTGCAGACGATGTTCATCGCAAAGCTCCTTTGCAGCGTTGTCCCCGGCGCCCGAGGCAATCCGCGCGCCCGCCTTCAGCCGCGGATGCCGGCGATGCCCGCATTGCCGGCCACGCCCACCAGCTGGGGCGCGTTGATGCGGCGCGCCGCAACGTGACCCCCACCCTGCGAACGCAGCCAGGTTTCCACCACGTCCCACACCGGCTTGTGCCCGGCGTCGCGCGCGGTTTCAGCCACGGGAGCCCAGCCCGCCACCTTGTAGAGCTTGGCGGCCTCCAGGGGCTTGCCCCCCAGCCGCATGTCGCTGATGCGCGCGCCCATCCGTTCGTTGGGCGCGATGCTGAACTGCAGGCCGCCCACGCGCACCATGTCCCCGCCCTGCTGGTAGTACGGGTCGGGGTTGAACAGGTTGTCCGCCACGTCCTCGAGGATGGTCTTGATCGCCTCCCCGCTCAGCTCGGACACGGTGGCGTGCGGGTAGGTGATGGCCAGCTGGTCCATCATCAGCTCGCGCGTGATCGTCTCGCCGGGCAGCAGAGAGGTGCCCCATCGGAAGCCGGGCGAGAACGCGATCTCGGCGCCCTGCACCTGCATCAGCGCGTCGCAGACCAGCTGGTCCCAGCTGCCGTTGAAATTGCCGCGCCGGTACAGCAGGCCATCGGTCACGGCCAGCGGTTCGGCGAGCCGGTCGGCGAACGGCGCACGCAGCGTCGCGATCAGCGCCGCCATCTCGCGGTCGGGCACCAGCTGGTTGGAGAACACCGGCAGCAAGCGATAGCGGTAGTCCGCCAACCGCCCGTCGCGCATGTCGAAGTCCATCACACCCAGGAACTTGCCGTTGCTGCCCGCATTGGTCACCAGCGTCGTGCCGCCGGGGTTCTTCACCGGCATCGCGAAAGGCACGCCATCGTGGGTGTGGCCGCCCAGGATGGCGTCGATGCCGCGCACCCGGCTGGCGAGCTTCAGGTCCACGTCCATGCCGTTGTGCGACAGCAGCACCACCAGCTGGGCGCGCTTGCTGCCACGGGCTTCATCAACCACTTCCTGCAGCCGCTGCTCCTGGATGCCGAACTCCCAGTCGGCGACGAAATAACGCGGATTGGCGATGGGGGTGTACGGGAAGGCCTGGCCGATGATGGCCACCGGCACGCCGTTGATCTCGCGCAGCGCGTACGGCGGGAAGACCGGGTCGCCGAAGTCCGCGGTGCGCACGTTCTGGGCGATGAAGTCGATGCGGCCCGCCAGGTCCTTGTCGACGATCTCCTTCACCCGCTGCATGCCGTAGGTGAATTCCCAGTGCCCCGTCATCACGTCGACGCCCAGGGCCTTGGCCGCTTCCACCATGTCCTGCGCCTGCGTCCACAAGGACGTGGCGCTGCCCTGCCAGGTGTCGCCACCGTCGAGCAGCAAGGCGCCGGGGCGGGTCGCCTTCAGCATCTTCACCAGGGTGGCGAGGTGGGCGAATCCGCCCAGGCGGCCAAAGCGGCGCGACGCGCGCTCGAAATCCAGGTGCGTGAACGCATGCGCCGCCGGCGTGCCCGGACGCAGGCCGGCGGCCTTCAGCAAGGCCTCGCCCACCAGGTGCGGCGGCCGCCCCTGCATGGCGCCCACGCCGATGTTCACGCTGGGCTCGCGGAAGCGCAGGGGCAGCAGCTGCGCATGGCAGTCGGTCATGTGCAGCAATGACACCTGGCCGAAGCGCGGGATGTCGTACAGCCCACGCTGCGCCGTGGCCGCGTCCGATTCGGTATAGGAACCCAGCGCCAGCCCGGCGGCCGATGCACACCCGAGCGCCTGCAGGAATTCGCGTTTGCCAAGGCTCATGGTGCTTCAGTGTTCGCTGATCCTTGCGGGGTCAAAAAAGCCCGGACGCGGCCGGGCTGGAGAGAAATCGGAGCCTGAACCGCCCTCAGCGGTTCACCGGCGACGCCGGGTCGAGCAGCAGCGCCATGATGTCGCGCAGCTGCTCCTGGTCGAGCAGCTTGGCGTGCCCGAAGCGCGGCATGTTCGAGCAGGCGGCGTACGCCTTGCTGTTCCACAGCTTGCCCCAGGTGTACTGCACGATGGCGGCGGAAGCGGGGTCGGCCGGATCCTTCACGCCGCGCAGCTTGCCGTAGTTCCACAGGCTGGGGCCGATGGTGCCGAAGGAGATTTCCGCCCGGTCGATCTGGTGGCAGTTGTAGCAGTTGCCGCCATTGGCCTTCGGCTCGGCCGACGCATCGGTCCAGGTCATGCCACGGCCGTTCTGCGCCAGCTTCTCGCCTTCGCGCCAGTTGCCGATGTAGCGGCCACCTTCGGGCGGGCGGATGCTGGCCAATGCTTCGGCCTCGATGCGCTTGGCGACGTCCTGCGGCGGCGCCTTGTCGCTCGAACAAGCGGCCTGGCCCAGGTCCTGGTCGATGCGGTCGACCTTGGCAATGCCTTCGTCGCGGAAGGACGCCTTGATGGCGGCCTGCGCCTGCTGGTCCAGATCCTGCGAGGACGGCAGCGTGGCGCAGCCGGCGGCGAGCAGTGCGGTGAGCAGGGTCGATCCGATGATGCGATGGGTCATCCAGCCGCTCCCTCAGCGCTTGATGGTCGGCGCGGCCGACACCGCGCCCTTGGCGTTGACGCCCATGTAGGTCTGCAGCGCCACCGTCACCTCCGAGCCAAAGCCCGGGTACGGGAAGCGCTGCTGGCGGTAGCAGTCGTTCAGCCGCAGCTGCATGCCCCACATCTGCCCGTTGCTGACGCGGTAGGCCGGCCAGGCGGCGTAGCCCACGCCATCGCCCGGGTTCTTCGTCAGGTTGGGCAGGTCCTGCAGGCGGATGCGCTGGCCGTCCACGCCGTGGCAGGACGCGCAGGAGAAGTCATGCGTGCCGCCGCGGTAGAAGAACACGCGCTTGCCGATCTCGTAGCTGCGCTGTTCTTCAGCGTGCGACTGCGGCAGGTTGAAGCGCAGGCCGCGCGACGCCGTGGCCACGTAGGTGGCCAGCGCCGTCACGTTGTTCTGCTCGCCGCGGCCGAAAGGCGTGCGGGCGATCTCGGCGGCGTCGAAGCCCTGCAGCATCTCCATGCAGCTGACCAGGCGCGACTCCAGGTCCTGCACCCGCTTCGTATCACTGAAATAGCGCGGCAGCTCCACGAAGGCGCCCTTCACCACGCCCGGCCCCTTGCCGAGGTCGCAGGCCTCCAGCGACGCGTTCTTCGGGCCGCGCTTCTGCTTCCACAGCTGCTCGCCCTTGGCCTCGAACAGCTCGGCCGGGTTGCCGTCTTCCAGCAGCTTGCGGTATTCGGCGATGCCGTCGGCGGCCGACTTCTGCTGCGCCAGCGCTGCGCCGGCGCAGCCACCCATCAGCACCGCCAGCGCGGTGCAGGTCAAGGTCTTCGTCATGTCTCCGCGCGCCATGGGCGATGTGACCGCTGCCATCAGCTGACGGTGGCTTCGTCGGTCCGCGTGTCGCCCCGGTTGTCCTTCCAGGTCACGCTGATCTTGTCGCCCGCCTTCGCGCCCTTGACATTGAATTGCAGGAACGGGTTCTTGGCCACGGCCGGGCCCCATTGCGCCGTCAGCACAGGCTTGCCATTGTGCGAAGCGCTCACCTCCTGGATGAACCAGGCGGGAATCGTCTTGCCGGCGGCGTCCTTGCGCTGGCCGGTTTCCATCTCGTGGCTCATCAGCACGCGCACGGTGGCCTTGTCGCCAGCGGCCTGGGCGCGGATGCGCATCGGGTCAGCCATGGTTCACTCCTTGCTCGCGTTCAACGTTCGTCCAGCCGCCATCAACCACCACAGCCACCCAGGGTGACCTTGATTTCCTTCTGCGCGAAGAGCACCTTGCCGTCGCGCATCAGCGCCACCGCGTAGACGTTGGACGACTGCCCCATCTTCACGCGGGTCGAGAAGTTGGCATCGACGGCATCGCTGACGTCGAAGGCGGCGGCCAGCACGTTGGGGTTCTTCTCCACCAGCAGCAGCAGGCGCTTGGCGCCGGGCAGCGCAGTGGAGACGCCCACCGGCACCACCGCGCCGTTCTCGGCGATGTCGGGCCCGATCAAGGTGATGTCCTTGCTTTCGACCGGCGCGCCAGCGCCCAGCGCCTTCAGCGCGTCGGCCATGGTCTTCGCCTCGAAGGCGCTGCTGTCGTAGGCGGCGTGAACCGAGGCCGGCAGCAGGCCGGCACCGGCCATCAATGCGGCCACCTTGGCGGCGTGGCTCAGGAACTCGCGGCGAGCGGGCATGGTGAAGGTCTCCGGATGGGAACGGGGCGGCGCCAAGTGCGGAAGCCGCAGTCACTCTTGCAGGCGGGCGATGATATGCGCGCGCTTTGCTGCTGCTGACCTGGATCAAATATCAGTCACTGATGATTTACGGGCACTCCGGACAAACCCGCCTGCCGGTCGTGAAGGCTTGCCGCTTCTGCGCCTCGATCGCTCGTGTGGCGGGTTGCGCAGCGCAACGGCCGGCACCTCGCTGCTAGACTTTTCGGCCACCGTCCGCGCCCGCCTTCGCATCGGGCCCGCCCCCATGAGCGAGCAATCCGCCCCGATCGACAGCCCCGGCAACCTGTTCGTCGTCGCCGCACCGTCCGGCGCAGGCAAGTCCAGCCTGGTCAAGGCCCTGCTGGAGCTGGATTCGCACCTGGCGGTGTCCATCTCGCACACCACGCGCGCGCCGCGCGGCCAGGAACAGCATGGCCGCGAATACTGGTTCGTGGACCAGCCGACCTTCCAGCGCATGGTCGACCAGGGCGACTTCTTCGAGTGGGCGCAGGTGCACGGCAACCTGTACGGCACCTCGCGCTCGGCGGTGGAGAAGCGGCTGGCCGCCGGCGAGGACGTGGTGCTGGAAATCGACTTCCAGGGCGCGCTGCAGATCAAGCGCATCTTCCGCCACGCGGTGCTGATCTTCATCCTGCCGCCCAGCTATGAAGAACTGAAGCAGCGCCTGCAGCGCCGCGGCGAGGACCAGCCCGAGGTGATCGAGCAGCGCATGGTCAATGCGCGCGAGGAAGTCGCCCAGGCCCGCCATTTCGACTTCGTTATAATCAACGCTTTGTTCGAAACGGCGCTCTTTGATCTCAAGACCGTCGTTCACTCCCAGCGCCTGAAGTACCTTGCGCAGTTGCGCAACAAGTCGCAGGTCTTTGCCGCGCTGAACCTGGTCTGACCGCTGGTCGACCCTCAAACGTCCGGAAGCACACATGGCCCGCATCACCGTCGAAGACTGCCTGCAGAAGATCCCCAACCGCTTCGAACTCGTGCTCGCCGCCACCTACCGCGCCCGCATGCTGAGCCAGGGCCACGCGCCCAAGATCGAGACGAAGAACAAGCCCGGCGTCACCGCGCTGCGCGAGATCGCCTCGGGCGAAGTCGGCGTCGAAATGCTGCGCCGCGTGCCCATCTGAGCACCACTTGCTTTTCAGCCTCAAGGGCGCCTTCGGGCGCCCTTTGGCATTGGTGGATCCGCCCGCGCTTGGCACGGAGGCTTCTGCGCTACGACCGCGCCCCGGGGCGGTGGCACGCGCTGCTGGCGGCGAATTCCCTTGCGGCCTCTGCCGGCGTTTGGCTTTTCCGGCACCCGGCCGGACGCCCCGGCAAAGCAGGCTAAATTCCGCCCATGGGTATTCGCTCCTTCGCCGCTGAACTGCTGCTGCCCGCAGCCCTGCAGCCGCGCACGCGAGCCGCCGCCGACACCGGCCCGAAGACCGAGGCCGCCTCCTTCGCGGCGCTGTCGGACAAGCTCAACTACCTCTCCAAGGCCGAGATCAAGCAGATCCGGGAGGCCTACAAGTTCGCGGACGAAGCGCACCTGGGCCAGTTCCGCGCCAGCGGCCAGCCCTACATCACGCACCCCATCGCGGTCGCCGGCATGGTGGCCGATTGGCGACTCGATGCGCAGGCCGTGATGGCCGCGTTGATGCACGACGCGATGGAGGACTGCGGCGTCACCAAGGTGGAGCTGATCGAGCGCTTCGGCGCGCCGACCGCCGAATTGGTCGATGGCCTCACGAAGCTGGACAAGCTGCAGTTCTCGACGCGCGAGGAAGGCCAGGCCGAGTCCTTCCGCAAGATGCTGCTGGCCATGGCGCGCGA
>CBIHPZ010000117.1:0-8696 GCA_966211865.1 uncultured Aquabacterium sp. | reverse complement strand
AACAAAGCGTTCGACAAATCCGAAAAGCACGATTAGACTGAAAGTGAATCGTTTCACTTCATCGCTTCACTGCTTCACTTCCAGTCGCCGCCTCAGCGCGCATCAGGAGATCCGCATGCGTACCGTCCTCGGCCTGCTCGCCGCCGGCTCCGCCCTCAGCCTGGCCGCCCACGCCCAAACGCCCGCGGCGGTGGAACCTGCGGCCGCCGCTGCGCCGGCCACCACGCCGGCAGCCACGCCGGCCGCGCCCTCGGCCGCTCCCTCGGCCGCTCTCTCGGCCGCCCCCTCGGCCTCCGCCCCGGGTGCTGCCCCCACGCCTTCGCCGAACGCCCCGACGCCGGCCGCCACCGCCGAAGCTGCCGCCTCGGAGACCATCGTCGTCACCACCAAGGCCCTGGGCCGCGGCGAGGCGCGCGCCAACAGCGTGGTCAGCGTCTCCACCATCCAGGAGCAGCCGGCCGGCCTGGACCCGCTGAAGCTGGTCTCGCGCGTGCCCGGCCTGCAGGTGGGCTCCAGTGATTCATTGACCGGCAGCTTCTCGATGCGCCTGTCGATGCGCGGCCTGAACAAGGAGCAGATCGGCGTCTCGATCGACGGCATCCCGAACGGGTCGACGCTCTCCAACGGCGGCACCATGCCGAACCGGCTGATCGACGCATCCAACCTGGAGTGGATCGAGGTCTCGCAGACCGCGGGCGACATCGGCACGCCGTCGAACCAGGCGCTGGGCGGCTTCATCGAGTTCAAGACCCGCGACCCCGCGCGCACGGCCGGCGGCCTGGCCGAGATCAGCTTCGGCAGCTACGACTTCCAGCGCCAGTTCGCGCGCATCGATTTCGGCCAGATGGGCTTGCTGAACACGCGCGCCTTCATCAGCGCCTCCCACAACTACGTCGAGACCTGGCCGGGCGACCATTCCGGCCGCAGCCGCCGCGACCGCTTCGACCTGAAGACGCTCAGCGAATTCGGCGACGGCCACCGCCTGCGCTTCACGCTGGGCTACAGCAACCTGGCCGACAACGACTACGACGCGCTGGCCCTGCGCAAGGAGTCCACCTTCAAGGCCGTGTTCGAGAAGAACCCGAACACCGATGCGCTGACCGACCAGTGGACCGGCAACCCGGCCATCGACCAGAACAACCGCCGCACCCGCGGCATCAGCAGCCGCGAGCTGTTCACCCACGCCAATGCCAGCTTCAAGCTCGGCGAAAGCACCCGGCTGGAGATCAAGCCCTACCTGCACAAGCAGGAGGGCGAGGGCAACTTCTACGTGCCCTACAAGCAGCTGCCGGTGGACGGCCAGGTCTACAGCACGGTGCCTGCCAACGGCCGCCCGGTGGCCACGGTCCAGGAGTGTTATGCCAACCAGTACGCGCGCAATGCCAGCGGCGCGCTGATCCCGACCAGCGCGGTGGTGTTCCCCAGCGGCGTCACCGCGGCCAGCCTGGCCGCCGCCGGCTGCCCGGCCGCCGCGCGCTTCCAGATGAACCCGCAGGCGCAGTGGGGCGCGCGCGAGGCCACGGCGCGCCTGGGCGTCTACGACACCGACCGCCGCGGCACGCTGGCCGAGCTGCGCACCCGCGTGGGTGAATCGCACAGCCTGCGCGCCGGCGGCTGGTTCGAGAAGATCGACCGCAGCAAGGGCCGGAACTGGTACCTGGCCACGGACCCGAAGGTCGGCCCCGGCTTCCAGGAATCGGCGCTGTATTCGGTGACGCAGGACCGCCGGTACGACTCGACCACCACCATGGCCTACGCGCAGGACAAGATCAGCCTGCTCGACGACCGCGCCGAGCTCGACCTCGGCCTCACCGCGCAGCGCTTCCGCGAGACCTACCGCTCGCCGGTGGAGTTCTTCGGCGAACGCGCGCTGTCGGTCAGCTCCGGCGTGCTGCCGAAGCTGGCGGGCCTGTACCGCGTCACCGACGACCTGGAACTCTTCGCCAGCGCCTCGAAGAACTTCAGCGCCCTGCCCGACAGCGTGTTCGAAGGCACCGCCGCGGTGGATGCGAAAAGCGGCGTGAAGCCCGAGACCTCGGTCAACGTCGATGCCGGCCTGCGCTGGTCCAAGGGCCCGCACGGGCTGTCGTTCCAGGCCTATTCCATCGACTACCGCGACCGCATCTCCATCCGCCTGGGCAACCCCAACGGCGACATCTTCCAGCGCGACGCCACCACCTCCTTCCTGAACCAGGGCGGCATCAAGTCCCGCGGCTTCGAGATCACCGGCCGCACGGTGATGGGTCCGTTCTCGCTCTACGCCAACTACGCCTTCAACGACGCCAAGTACGTGGAAGACACGCCGGCCGAAGGCATCCGCGCTGGCGACCCCGTGCTGGGCGCCGCGCGCCACAACGCCTTTGCCGAGATCGCATGGAAGCCCACCGGCGCGACGCGGCTGACGCTGAACGCCAAGTACGTCGGCCAGGCCGCGGGCACGTACCACGAGTACACCAACGGCGCCGCCGCACCCAACACCGTGACCTTCCCGCGCGAGTACATGCCGGCCTACACGCTGGTGGGCCTGTCGGGCAGCTGGACCCTGCCCAAGGACTGGACCAGCGCCTTCAAGAAGGCCGAGCTCTCCTTCAACGTCGACAACCTGACCGACAAGCGCTACCTGGGCGGGCTGGGCATGGAGCTGACCACCGCCAATCCGCTGACCAGCGGGCGATACTTCCTCGGCGGTCCGCGCACCTTCTTCGTCGCATTGCGCGCCGAGATCTGACCCCGCCGGCCGCCCGCCACCATGCGACTGCGCCCGCCTTCGCTGCCGCGCTCCGGCCGCCGTCTTGCGGCGGTGGTGCTGCATGCGGTGACGGCGGCCTGCGTGGCTGCCACGGCGGCGGCCCCGGCGCGTGCGGCCGCCACCGGCCCCCGGGCCCCGCTGGCGGCGTGGGCTGCGGCAGCCGCCACGGCCACGTCATCGGCGCTCGCCTGCACGGCGCCCTCATCCCACCTGCCACGCGCGGTGCAGGCGCTGGAGCCGCTCGGCGGCCTGGTGTGGCCCGGTGCGGAACGCAACGGGCTGACGCGTCATTTCGGTGGTATTTCCGGCCTCGACTTCGACCCCCGCAGCGGCCGCTGGTGGCTGCTGAGCGACGACCGCTCCGAACACGCGCCGGCGCGCTTCTACGAGGCCACCATCGCCATCGGCGCCGCGCCGCAGCTGCTGGCGGTGCACACCCTGCGCCGCGAGGACGGCGAGCCCTTCGCCCGCTTCGGTGCCGGCGACGCCGAGCCGGCCGACGGCGAAGCGCTGCGCGCCGACCCCTGCGGCGAGCTGCTGTGGTGGGCCACCGAAGCCGACCCGCCACGCGGCTTCCCCGCCGCCGTGCACCGCAGCACGCGCGACGGCCACCATGCCGGCAGCATCACCCTGCCGCCCAGCCTGGAGCCCGCGCCGTCCTTGCGCCAGCTGCCGCACGGCCCGCGCGCGAACCGCTCGTTCGAAGGCCTGGCCTTCGTGCCGGACGGCAGCGCCTTGTGGATCGCGGTGGAAGCGCCGCTGCTGCAGGACGGCCCGCTGCCCACGCGCGACACCGGTGCACTGCTGCGCTTCACCCGGCTGTCGCGCGACGGGCGGGCGCGTCAGTACGTCTATCCGCTGGAACCGCTACCGCGCGAAGGACGCGGCGGCAAGCAGCGCGCCGACAACGGCGTCAGCGAGATCCTGGCCGTGGATGCGGGCACGCTGCTGGTGGTCGAGCGCGCCGGCCACGAGGTCGACGACGACGTGTTCGCCTTCGCCGTGCGCCTGTACATCGCCGAGGTGTCCGACGCCGACGACGTGGCCGCCTGGCCGACGCTGGCCGGCCGCGCGCCGGCGACCATGCGCAAGCGCCTGCTGCTGGACCTGGCCGACGCGGCGTCCGCGCTGGGCCTGGGCGCCATCGACAACATCGAAGGCGCCGCCTGGGGCCCGCGCCTGCCCGACGGCCGCGCGACCCTGCTGCTGGTGTCCGACGACAACTTCTCGCCACGCCAGGCCACGCAGTGGCTGTGGTTCGCGGTGGCGGAAGGCACCGCGAAATGACGCTGCCGCGCCGCCCGCTGCTGCTCGCCACCGCCCTCGCCGCGATCCTGGCGGGCACGGGCTGCGTGCAGCCGCCCGCTCGGCCGGCCGGCCCGGTGCGCTTCACCGTGCTGCACACCAACGACCACCACGGCCGCTTCTCACCCAACCGCGATAGCGAGTTCGGCCTCGCCGCACGCAAGACCCTCATCGACGCGGTGCGCGCCGAGGTGCGCGCCGCCGGCGGCCAGGTGCTGCTGCTGGACGCGGGCGACGTGAACACCGGCACGCCCGAATCCGACCTGCTCGATGCCGAGCCGGACTTCCGCGGCATGACGCTGCTGGGCTACGACGCGATGGCGGTCGGCAACCACGAGTTCGACAAGACGCCCGCGGTGCTCGCGAAGCAGCGCGAGGCGTGGTCGGGCTTTCCGTGGCTGGCCGCCAACCTGCAGCGCGACGGCCGGCCGATGTTCGAGCCCTATCGGATCTTTCCGCTGGATGGCGTCAAGGTGGCCGTGCTGGGCCTGACCACCGACGAGACCGAGCGCCTGGGCGCCACGCGCCGCCACCCCGGCCTGCAGGTCGAGCGGCCGGCTGCTGCCGCGCAGCGCCTGCTGCCGGCGCTGAAGGCCCAAGCCGACGTGGTGGTGGTGCTGAGCCACCTGGGCCACTACCCCGACGGCCGCCACGGCAGCGCCGCGCCGGGCGACGTGGAGCTGGCACGCGAAGTGAGCGGCATCGACGTCATCGTCGGCGGCCACAGCCACAGCCTGGTCTGCATGCAGGCGGACGGCACGCGCGAGCCGGCCCACCGCCCCGGCGACGACTGCCGCCCCGACCGCCAGAACGGCAGCTGGATCCTGCAGGCCGGCGACTGGGGCCGCTACGTGGGCCGGGCGGATTTCGAGTGGCAGGCGGGCCGGCTGGAACTGACACGCTACGCGCTGCTGCCGGTCAACCTGAAAGGCGCGCCGGGCGCGGTTCTGGCGCCCGATGCCGCCATGAATGCCCTGCTGCAGCCGCTGGCCGAGCGTGGCCGGCAAGGCCTGTCGGTGGAGGTCGGCCGCGCGGTCGGCCTCTTCGACGGCAGCCGCGACCAGGTGCGCAGCCGGCCCACCACCCTGGGCCGCCTGGTCACGCAAGCGATGCGGGAAATGACCGAGGCCGACATCGCCCTCACCAGCGCCGGCGGCCTGCGCGATTCGCTGCGCGACGGCCCGCTGCAGCTGCGCGACCTGATGCAGGTGCTGCCCTTCGGCAACCGCGTCGTAACCATCGACATGAGCGGCCAGGAACTGCAGGACTACCTGCTGCAGGCCGCGCGCAAGACGCCCGGATCGGGCGCCTACCTGCAGCAGAGCGGCGCCCGCTTTCGACTCGAAGGCGATGCACTGCGCGAGCTGCAGGTGGGCCACAAGCCCATGGATGCCGGCGGCCGCTACCGCGTGGCGCTGCCCAGCTTCGTCGCCGGCGGCGGCGACGGCTACCCCGACCTGCGCGGCCACCCCGGCTGGCGCGACAGCGGCTGGACCGACGTGCCGCTGCTGCGCGCCTACATCGAGCGCCGCGGCGGCGTGCTGAACGCGGCGGACTTCGCGCCATGAGCGCCCCATGTCAGGCCGCCCGAGGGCGCGCAGCCACCGCTTGCACGCCAGCCGCGACGCGCCAGGGGCGCCCCATGAACGCCTGGCGCCAGTTCGCCCGGCGCGTGCTCATCGGCCTGGCCATCACCGCCGGCCTCTTCGCCTTCGCGTGGACCGGCCGCGTGGGCCCGCACACCGGCGCGGCCGGGCCGGGCACCAAGCCGCGCGTGGCGCTGTTCGTCAACGGCACGCTGGGCGACAAGAGCTTCTTCGACGCCGCCGCGCGCGGCCTGCGCCAGGCGGGGACGGAGCTGGGCCTGCGCGTGCGTGTGATTGAAGGCGGCCGCGACCCCACCCGCTGGGAGCCCGCGCTGGCGGACCTGGCGGACAGCGGCGACTTCGACCTCATCATCACCGGCACCTTCGCGATGGTGGCGCCGCTGCAGCGCACCGCCGAGCGCTATCCGCAATCCCGCTTCATCGTCTTCGACGCGCAGGTCGACCCCGCGGCCTGCCGCTGCACCAACGTGCATTCGATGGTGTTCCGCCCGCGCGAGGCGGCGCAGCTGGCGGGCGCGCTGGCGGCGCGCGTGGTGGGCCGCGAAACGGTCGCGCCACCCATCCTGGGTGCAGAAACAAGCAAGGCACCCATCCTGGGTGCCGTGGGCGGCCTGCCCATCCCGGTCGTCGACGACTTCATCGACGGCTTCATCGCCGGCGCCAAGCAAGCCGACCCGCGCGTGCGCGTGCTGCGCCAGTACGCCAACTCCTTCGGCGACCCCGCCACCGCGAAGGACATCGCCAAGGCCATGGTCGCGCAAGGCGCGGGCCTGGTGTTCCAGGTGGCCGGCGGCTCGGGCCAGGGCGTGATCGAGGCCGCGGCCGAGACCGGCCGCTGGGCCATCGGCGTGGATGCCGACCAGCACCTGCTGTACCGCGACGCCTACCCGCAGCGCGCCGCGCGCATCCTGACCTCGGTGATGAAGCACGTGGACGTGGCGCTGTTGCAGGCACTGCGGCGCTGGCGCGCGGGCGAGCTGCGCTTCGGCGGCGTGCAGTCGCTGGGCCTGGCCGAAGGCGGCGTGTCTCTGGCCACCAGCGGCCCGGGCTGGGCCGCGCTGCCGGCATCGGACCTGCAGGCCCTGCGCACGATGGCTTGCAAATTACAAGCATTCGACGGCCGGCCGAACATTCGCAATGCGCCGTTCATGTGCGCGCCGCTTCATGACGCCGTCCCGGTCGAGCCGCGTGCGCCGGGCGAGGCGCCGGGGTCCACCCCCGCGTCCACGCCACCCGCTTCGCCCGCTGCTCCAGCCTCAGGAGGATCTGCGCGATGACTCCCTTCCCGCCCGCCGCGGCCAGCGCCGGCACGCCCCTGGTGGCCGCCGCCCCGCACGACACGGCGCCACGCGCCGCGGCCCGCGGCCCGTCGCTGGAGGTGCTGGGCCTGAGCAAGCGCTACCCCAACGGCGTGCTGGCCTGCGACGCCGTCTCGCTGCGCGTGGAAGGCGGCGAGGTGCACGCCATCCTGGGCGAGAACGGCGCCGGCAAATCCACGCTCTTGAAGATGCTGTACGGCCTGGTGGAGCCCGACGCGGGCGAGATCCGGCTCGACGGCCGCGCGCGCCGCTTCCGCTCCCCCGCCGACGCACTGGCCGCCGGCATCGGCCTGGTGCCGCAGCACCTGCAGCTGGTGCCGTCGATGACGGTGGCCGAGAACATCGTGCTGGGCGCCGAGCCGGTGCGCCGCGGCCGCCTGGACCGCGCCGCCGCGCTGGCCGCGGTGCAGCACGGCATGCAGCGCCACGGCCTGGCGGTGCCGGCCGATGCGCGCGTCTCCGAACTCTCGGCCGGCCAGCAGCAGCGCGTGGCCATCCTGAAGGCGCTGCACCGCGGCGCGCGCCTGCTGCTGCTGGACGAACCCAGTGCGTTGCTGACGCCGCAGGAATCCGAACGCCTCTTCGAATCGCTGCGCGCGCTGGCCGCGGGTGGCCTGACCGTCATCTTGATCAGCCACAAGATGGCCGAGGTGCGGCAGGCCAGCGACCGCTTCACCGTGCTGCGCGCCGGCCGCGTGGCGGGCAGCGGTGCTTCAGGCGCGCTGGCGCCGGCGCAGCTGGCGGCGCTGATGATGGGCCGCGAGGTGGAGCCGCTGCAGGCCGAACGCGTCGATGCGCGCGGCCGCTCGGCGCGCCTGGCGTTGCGCGAGCTCACCGTGCTGCGCCCCGGCGGCCGCCCCGCGCTGGACCGGGTGACGCTGGACATCGCGCCGGGCGAGATCCTCGGCATCGCCGGTGTCGAAGGCAACGGCCAGAGCGAGCTGGCCGACGTGCTGGGCGGCCTGCGCCGGCCTTCGCACGGCGCGCTGGTGCTGGACGGGGCGCCGCTGCGCGCGGGCCAGGTGGCCACGCTGCGGCGCGCGGGCCTGGGGCGCATCGGCGAAGACCGGCTGCACGACGGCATCGCGCCCGGCCTCTCGATCGCCGAGAACCTGGCCGCGCTGGACTACCGCGACCGGCCGGCGTCGAACCACGGGGTGCTGGACTGCGCCGCGCTGAACCAGCGCGCCCGCGAGGCCATCGAGCGCTTCGGCGTCGTCGCCACCGGTCCGCAGCAGGCCATCGGGCGCTTGAGCGGCGGCAACATGCAGAAGCTGGTCTTCGCGCGGGAACTGGCCGCGCGGCCCCGCTGCCTGGTGGCCAACCAGCCCACCCGCGGCGTGGACGTGGGCGCCGCGCAGCACCTGCACCAATCGCTGCTGGCGCTGCGCGACGCCGGCAGCGCGGTGCTGCTGTTCAGCGCCGACATCGACGAGCTGCTCACGCTGAGCGACCGGCTGGTGGTGATGTTCGAAGGCCGGCTGGTGGCGCACCTGGCGGCCGATGCGGTGTCGCCGCGCACGCTGGGCCAGTACATGACCGGCGCCTTGAGCGCAGGGCCGGTGGAGGCGCGGATCGATTCGCCCTTCACGCCCGCCCCGCTGCCGGCCGGCGCGCCGGGAGGGCTGCGCTGATGGGACGCGTCGATTCGGCGTCAGCAGCGGTCGCCGGCCGCGCTGCCGACGGCATGGCCGATGGCGCGGCGCCCTGCGCGGC
>CBIHPZ010000116.1:0-8727 GCA_966211865.1 uncultured Aquabacterium sp. | reverse complement strand
CTGCCGCAGGGACGCCTCACGCGCGACATCGCGCTGGGCCCGCATTGATGGCCGCCCGCCGCCCTGCCCCCCGCCCGCCGCAGCGCGGCGCCGCGCTGCTGGTGGCCATGGTGCTGCTGACGCTGGTGGCCACGCTGGCCGCCGGCATGGTGTGGCAGCAGTGGCGCGCGGTGCAGGTGGAGATCGCCGAACGCGGCCGCGCGCAGCTGGCCTGGATCCTCAACGGCGCCACGGACTGGGCGCGGCTCATCCTGCGCGAGGACATCCGTGCCGACATGCAGAAGGGCCAGCCGGCCGACCACCTCAACGAGCCCTGGGCGCAGCCGCTGGCCGAGGCGCGGCTGTCGACCTTCCTGTCGGCCGACCAGAACAACACGGCGGACACCGACGCCGGCCCCGACGCCTTCCTGGCCGGCGAGATCATCGACGCCCAGGCCCGCTACAACCTGCGCAACCTGGTGGCCAACAACCAGGTCCAGCCCGCGGAACTGGAGGTGCTGAAGCGCCTGTGCAGCCTGACCGGCCTGCCCGCCGACCTGGCCGACCGCATCGCCAATGGCCTGGCGTCGGCGGAGGGCAATGCCGCCGATGCGCCGCTGCTGCCGATGCAGCTGGAGGACCTGGCCTGGCTGGGCGTGGACGCAGCCAGCATCGAGCGCCTGCGGCCCGTGGCGTGGCTGCTGCCGGCGCAGCCGGGCGCGCCGGTCACCGCGCCGGTCAACCTCAACACGGCCGCGCGCGAAGTCATCGCCGCGGTGCTCAACATCGACCCGGGCTCGGCCGAGCGGGTGGTGCAGTCGCGGCAGCGCCAGCCGCTGCTGACGCTCGAGGATGCCAAGGCGCTGCTGCCGTCCACCGTGACCCTGGGCAACACCGTGTCGGTGAACAGCAGCTACTTCGAGGTGCATGGCCGCATGCGGCTGGACGACCGCCTGCTGGAGGAACGCTCGCTGGTGCGGCGCGACGGCACCAACGTGGTCACGCTGCAGCGCTGGCGCGAACACCGCGTGCTGCCGCCGCCCGGCCATTGAGCGCCGCGCACAACCAGCAACAACACGTGTCCGCCGCGTGGCGGCCGGGTCAGTTGCCTTTGCCACAATGCGGGCCGCGCGCGTCTGGCCCTGCCGCTCTTGGCGTCCCGGGCCCATCCGTTCTGCCGACCCGGCGTGCGGCCCACCCCTCCGGCCGCGCGCCCAGCCCAATTTCCTTTACGCGACCCCGCTAGCCTATGTCGATGCTCGTGATCCAGCTGCCGCCCCGCGCGCGCGGCGGCGAGGCTCCGCCGGAGCCGGCCGCCGCCCTCAGCCACGTGCTGAGCAGCGACGGCCTGGGCGTCACCGCGCAAGGCCGGTCCGCCCCCGCGCAGTGGCCCAAGGCCGACAGCGTGGTCGCCGTGCTGCCGGCCACCGAGGTGGGCTGGCACCGCATCACCGTGCCCAAGGCACCGCCCAGCCGGCTGCGCGCCGCCCTGGCGGGGCTGCTGGAAGAACACCTGCTGGACGACGATGCCGACGTGCACCTGGCCCTGGCGCCGAACGCCAAGGCCGGCGACGAGGCCTGGGTGGCCGCGGTCGACCGGTCGTGGCTGTCGTCCTGGATCGCCGCCATCGAGGCCGGCGGCGCCTCGCTCGACCGCGTGGTGCCCGCGCTGGCGCCGGCCGCGGCCGACCCGGCGGCACCCGGCCATGCCCATGTCTTCGGCGCCGCCGCCGAGGAATCCGGCGACAGCACCCAGCCCTGGCTGGCGGTGGCCGACGCCGGTGGCGTCACCACGGTCCGCCTGGCCGGCAGCCTCGCGCGCACGCGGCTGGCCGGCTGGTCCGAGCAGGGCCTGCGCTGGACCGCCGAACCCGCCGCGGTGAGCGCTGCCGAGCGCTGGCTCGGCGCCCCGGTGCAGGTGCAGACCGAGGCGGAACTGGCGCTGGCCGCCGCACGGGCGCCCTGGAACCTGCGGCAGTTCGAGCTGGTGCCGCGCCACCGCGGCCTGCGTGCGCTGCGCGAGCTGGCCAAGCAGTGGCGTGGTCCGGCCTGGCGCCCGGCGCGCTGGGGCCTGGGCGCGCTGGTGCTGCTGCAGCTGCTGGGCCTGAACCTGTGGGCCTGGCAACAGCAGCGCCAGGTGGCGCAGCGCAAGGACGCGATGACCCAGCTGCTGCGCAGCGCCCACCCCAACGTGCGCGCCGTGCTGGACGCGCCGGTGCAGATGCAGCGCGAGACCGAGCTGCTGCGCCAGGCCGCCGGCGAGGTCGGTGCCAGCGACTTCGAACCCCTGCTGGCGCTGGCCGCGCGCGGCTGGCCCGACGGCCAGGCCCCCGTGCAGAACCTGCGTTATGAACCCGGCCGCCTCACGCTGGCCGCCCCCGGCTGGACACCCGAGCAGGTGCAGGCCTTCCGCAGCCGGGTCGAGCCCGCCGGCGGCCGTGTGGAGTACACCGACGGCCGCCTGATCCTGAGCGTTGCCCGATGAAACTGCCGACCCGCACCGAACTGGCCGCCGCCTGGGCCCAGCGCCAGCCGCGCGAAAAGCGCCTGCTGCTGGCCGCCGCGGCGGTCGTGGTGGTGGCCCTCGTCTACCTCGCCATTGCACCGGCCGTGCGCACGCTGA
The DNA here is from genome assembly GCA_966211865.1 of uncultured Aquabacterium sp. Taxonomy (GTDB): domain Bacteria; phylum Pseudomonadota; class Gammaproteobacteria; order Burkholderiales; family Burkholderiaceae_C; genus Pseudaquabacterium. Next base: position 6,125 of record CBIHPZ010000116.1, on the reverse strand, counting down.
AGGCCGCGCCGGCGCAGCTGGCGGCGCTGGAGACCCAGCTGCAGACCATGCAGCGCCTGGCCGACGAGGCGCAGGCGCTGCGCGGCAAGCCCGCGGTGCCGATGGAACAGGGCCGCGTCGCGCTGCAGGCCAGCGCCACGCGCCTGGGCGACAAGGCCCGCATGTCGCTGCAGGGCGAACGAGCCGTGCTCACCTTGACGGGCCTGCCCGCCGAGCAGCTCACCAGCTGGCTGGCCGAGGCCCGCATCAACGCCCGCGCCCGCGTCGTCGAAAGCCAGCTGCAGCGCACGCCCGACGGCGGCTACGCGGGCACCGTGGTGCTGGCCTTCGGGAGCGGCGCGTGAAGGCGTTCCGCCTGCCCGAAGGTCTGCGCCGCCCCACGCGCAACCCCGCAGCCGCGTCGGACGACAAGGCCTGGCAACGCGCCCAGCACGCGGCGCGGCGCTGGGCCATCGGCGGTGCGTTGGCCGGCGCGCTGGTGGCCGCCATCGCCTACGCGCCGGCCAGCTGGCTGGCCGGCGCCCTCTTCCGGCTGTCGGACGAGCGCCTGCTGCTGGCCGATGCGCGCGGCAGCATCTGGACCGGCCAGGCCGTGCTCGTGCTGGCCGGCGGCCCCGGCAGCCGTGACGCGTCGGCCCTGCCCGGCCGCCTGCAATGGAAGCTGCGCCCCAGCTGGCGCGGGCTGAAGCTGCGCGCGCGCCAGGACTGCTGCCTGAACGGCGAGCTGAAGCTGGAGCTGCGGCCCGCGCTGTCGGGCTTCACGCTGCTGCTGCCGGCGCGGCCGGACGGCATCGGCCGCTGGCCGGCGCGCTGGCTCAGCGGCATGGGCACGCCCTTCAACACGCTGCAGCTGGGCGGCACGCTGCAGCTGGCCCTGCCGGCGCCGCTCACGCTGCAGGTGGTGCAGGGCCGGGCGCGGCTCAGCGGCTCGGCGGAGCTGACGCTGCAGGGCATCTCGTCGCGCATCTCGCCGCTGGACCAGCTGGGCAGCTACAAGCTGCTGGTGCGCGGCGACGAGGGCAGCGGCGGCGCCCAGCTGAACCTGCAGACGCTCGACGGCGCGCTGCGCCTGGCCGGCGACGGCCAATGGACCGGCGCACGCCTGCGCTTCCGCGGCCAGGCCGACGCCGCGCCGGGCCAGGAAGGCGCGCTCGCGAACCTGCTCAACATCATCGGCCGGCGCCAGGGCGCGCTGTCCGTCATTTCGATCGGATGATTCCCATGCACGTCGCGCGAAAGACCTCCTTCGCCGCCTCCGCCGTTTCCGTCGCCTGCCTGGCGCTGCTGTCGCTGGGCGTGCTGCCGGCGCTGGCCCAGGACAACACGGCGCCCGCCCCCGCCGCCACGCCGGCCGCCCGCGGCGCCACGCCGAAGATGCGCTCCAGCGCTCCGGTGACGCTGAACTTCGTCAACGCCGACATCGAGGCCGTGAGCCGCGCGATGGCCGCGATGATCGACCAGCAGATCCTGATCGACCCGCGGGTGAAGGGCACCATCACCGTCTACAGCGAGCAGCCCATCCCCGTGCGCGAGGCCTGGCTCAGCTACCTGGCCGCCCTGCGCGGCCTGGGCTTCGCGATGGTCGATGCCAACGGCCTGCTGAAGGTGGTGCCCGAGGCCGAGGCCAAGCTGCAGGCCGGCACCGTGGTGGTCGGCCCGGTGCAGCAGCGCGGCGACCAGGTGCTGACGCAGGTGTTCCGCCTGAACCACGAGAACCCGAACAACCTGGTGGCGGTGCTGCGGCCGCTGATCAGCCCCAACAACACCATCAACGCCAACCCGGGCACCAGCTCGCTGGTGATCACCGACTACGCCGACAACCTGGCGCGCCTGGGCCGCATCATCGCGGCGCTGGACCAGCCGGCCGCCACCGAGATCGACGTGGTGCAGCTGCAGCACGCGGTGGCCTCGGACATCGCGGGCCTGGTGCAGAAGCTGGGCGAAGGCGGCGCGGCCGCCGTGCCCGGCATTCCTGGCGCCGCCGGCGGGGCGACCAGCGTGCTGGCGGACCCGCGCAGCAACTCGCTGATCATCCGCGCTGCTAACCCCGCTCGGCTGGCGTCGATGCGGGCGCTGATCACCCGGCTCGACCGCCCGGGCGGCGATGGTCCCGCGGGCAACATCTACGTCGTGCCGCTGAAGAATGCCGACGCGGCCAAGCTGGCCTCGGTGCTGCGCGCGGCCTTCTCGGGCGTGGGCAGCGGCGGTGGCGCCGCGGGCGGCGGCAGCGTGTCCTTCGGCGGCACCAGCGCCACGCCGGCGTCGCCGCTGACACCGTCGGCCAATGCCGCGGGCAGCTCCGGCGCCTCGGCCGCGGCCACCACGCCGGTGGCGCAGTCGGCCTCGCCTTCCACCGGCGGCTTCGTGCAGGCCGACCCCGCGACCAACTCGCTGATCATCACCGCCGCCGAGCCGCTGTACCGGCAGATGCGCAACGTGATCGACCAGCTCGACGGCCGCCGCGCGCAGGTCTACATCGAAAGCATGATCGTCGAGGTCTCGGGCGACAACGCGGCCGACTTCGGCTTCCAGTGGCAGGGGCTGATCGGCAAGCAGGGCGACAAGTACGGCGTCTTCGCCGGCACCAACAGCTCGGTGTCGAGCCAGGCCAACATCATCGACCTGACCCTGGCCGGCCTGGGCGTGAGCGGCGGCAGCAGCAGCGTGCCCACGCTGGGCGAGGGCCTCAACATCGGCCTGTTGCGCAACTACGGCGGCACCTACGCGCTGGCGGCCATCGCCCGCATGCTGCAGAGCCAGACCAACACCAACATCGTCTCCACGCCGAACCTGATCACGCTGGACAACGAGGAAGCCAAGATCATCGTCGGCTCCAACGTGCCCTTCATCACCGGCCAGTTCACGCAGACCGGCGGCAGCACCACCAACCCGTTCCAGACCATCGAGCGCAAGGACGTGGGCATCACGCTGCGCATCAAGCCGCAGGTGGGCGAGAACGGCACGGTGCGCATGGTGATCTTCCAGGAGTCGTCCTCGGTCAGCGACAAGGTGGCGCCGGGCACGTCCAACGCGGGCCCCTCCACCGACAAGCGCTCGATCGAATCCACCGTGGTGGTGGACGACGGCGCCATCCTGGTGCTGGGCGGCCTCATCGAGGACAAGTTCACCGAGCGCAAGTCCAAGGTGCCGCTGCTGGGCGACATCCCCTTCGTGGGCCAGCTGTTCCGCAGCGAAAGCCGCACCAAGACCCGCACCAACCTGATGGTGTTCCTGCGTCCCATCGTGATGCGCGACGCCGACAGCGTGAACAAGCTCTCGCTCGACCGCTACGACCTGATCCGCGCCCGCCAGCAGGGCGCGCAGCCCACGCCGCACCCGATGTTGCCGGTGGGCGAGATGCCGGTCATCCCGCCCATCGTGCCGCCGGAGCAGCCGAAACCCGCAGCGCCGCTGCCGGCGCCGACGGAGATCTCGCCGCCGCAGGCGCCCGCCAACCCGCCGGGTGCGAAGCCGGCCGCGCCGGCCGCGTCCGCTGTGCGTTAGGCGGAGCACGCATGGCCAGCCGCCACCCCCTGCCCTACGCCTACGCCAAGGCGCACACCCTGCTGCTGGAAGACGACGGCACGCAGTGCGTGCTGTGGGCGTCCGAAGCCACGCCGGCCGGCGCCATCACCGAGGTGGTGCGCCACCACGACATCACCAGCTTCGAACACGAGGCCGCGGCCACGCTGGCCTCGCGCATCGCCGCGGTGTACGCGGGCGGCGGGTCCAGCGCCGCCGCGGTGGTGGGCGAGGTGGAAAGCGCGGTCGACCTGTCGCGCCTGCTGCAGGACCTGCCGGCGGTGGAAGACCTGCTGGAAGCCGCCGACGACGCGCCCATCATCCGCATGCTGAACGCGCTGCTGACCCAGGCGGCAAAAGACGCGGCCAGCGACATCCACATCGAGCCCTACGAGCGCTCGAGTTCCGTGCGCTTCCGCATCGACGGCACCCTGCGCGAAGTGGTGCAACCGAACAAGGCGCTGCACGCGGCTCTGATCTCGCGCCTGAAGATCATGGCCGAGCTGGACATCGCCGAAAAACGCCTGCCGCAGGACGGCCGCATCTCGCTGCGCATCGGCGGCCGGGCGATCGACGTGCGGGTGTCCACCCTGCCCTCGGCGCACGGCGAACGCGCGGTGCTGCGCCTGCTCGACAAGACCGAATCGAAGTTCACGCTGGAAGCGCTGGGCATGACCGGCGAGCTGCTGGCCACCTTCGACGGCCTGGTGCACCAGCCGCACGGCATCGTGCTGGTGACCGGCCCCACCGGCTCCGGCAAGACCACCACGCTCTACGCGTCGCTGGGCCGCATCGACACCTCCACCACCAACATCCTCACCGTCGAGGACCCGGTGGAATACGAGCTGCCGGGCATCGGCCAGACGCAGGTCAACCCGAAGATCGACCTCACCTTCGCCAAGGCCCTGCGCGCCATCCTGCGCCAGGACCCGGACGTGATCATGATCGGCGAGATCCGCGACTTCGAGACCGCGCAGATCGCGATCCAGGCCTCGCTCACCGGCCACCTGGTGCTGGCCACCTTGCACACGAACGACGCGCCCAGCGCCGTCACGCGCCTGATCGACATGGGGGTGGAGCCCTTCCTGCTCAGCTCGTCGCTCTTGGGCGTGCAGGCGCAGCGCCTGGTGCGCAAGCTCTGCCCCAGCTGCCGCCGCCAGGATGGCGAAGGCCGCTGGCATCCGGTGGGCTGCGCCGAGTGCGCGAACACCGGCTACCGCGGCCGCACCGGCGTCTACGAGCTGATGGTGGCGGACGACCCGCTGCGCGCGCTGATCCACAACCGCGCGTCCGAGAAGGAGCTGTTCGACTCCGCGCGCGCCGGCGGCTACCGCACGATGCGCGAGGACGGCGACCGGCTGGTGGCGGCCGGCATCACCTCGCTCGAAGAGCTGCTGCGCGTGACGCGCGACTAGCCGCCAAAAGACGCGTCCACCCGACATGCCCGCCTACAAGTACGAAGCGCTGGATGCCGCCGGCAAGACCCGCAGCGGCCTGCTGGAAGCCGAGAACGCCAAGGCCGCGCGCGGCCAGCTGCGCGGCCAGGGCCTGGTGCCGCTGGCGGTGGAAGCCGTGGCCGCCGCGGTGCAATCGGCCGGCGGTGGCCTCAGTCTCACGCGCCGGGCCTTCAGCAGCACCACGCTCGCGGTGTGGACGCGCCAGATCGCCGGCCTGGTCGGCGCCGGCCTGCCGCTGGAACGCGCCCTCACCGCGCTGGCCGACGAGGCCGAGACGCCGCAGCAGCGCGAGCTGGTGGCGCACCTGCGCGCCGAGGTGAACGCCGGCTCGCCCTTCGCCCGCGCGCTGGCCAGCGCCCCGCGCGAGTTCGACGACGTCTACCGCGCCGTGGTGGCCGCCGGCGAGCAGAGCGGCGCCCTGGGCGCGGTGCTGGAACGCCTGGCCGACGACCTGGAAGAACGCCAGGCGCTGCGCGCCAAGCTGATCGGCGCGTCGCTGTACCCGGCCATCGTCTCGGTCATCGCGCTGGTGATCGTGATCTTCCTGGTCAGCTACGTGGTGCCGCAGGTGGCGGGCGTGTTCTCCACCCGCAAGCAGGCGCTGCCGCTGCTAACGACCATGATGCTGGCCTTGAGTGCCTTCGTGCGGCAATGGGGCTGGCTGGTGGGCCTGGGCCTGGTGGGCGCCGGCGCAGCGCTGGCCGTGTCGCTGCGCAACGAGGCCTTCCGCCTGCGCTTCGACGCCGGCTGGCTGCGCCTGCCGCTGCTGGGCCGCCTGGCCCGCGGCTACAACGCGGCGCGCTTCGCCGGCACCTTGGCGATGCTGGCCAGCGCCGGCGTGCCCATCCTGAAGGCGCTGCAGGCCGCGGCCGAGACGCTGCACAACCGCGCGCTGCGCGCCGACGCGATGGACGCGCTGGTGCAGGTGCGCGAAGGCGCGCCGCTGGCCGCCGCGCTGGCCGCGAAGAAGCGCTTTCCCGGCCTGCTGCCGATGTTCGCGCGCCTCGGCGAGCAGACCGGCGAACTGCCGCAGATGCTGGAGCGCGCGGCCAAGCAGCTGTCCACCGAGGTGCAGCGCCGCTCGATGGCGCTGGCCACGATCCTGGAACCCCTGCTGATCGTCGTGATGGGCGCGGCGGTGATGGT
>CBIHPZ010000115.1:0-8732 GCA_966211865.1 uncultured Aquabacterium sp. | reverse complement strand
CGCAGGAAATCGCCCTTCGCGAAAGGCTTGTCCAGGCTCGGGCAGCCGGTTTCGTCCAGGAAGTGGCGGGCGCCGGTGGACAGCGTGTCGCCGGTGACGAAGAGCACGCGGTGCTTCAGCGCCGGGTGGCGCTGGCTCAAGGCGCGCCACAGCGCCGAGCCGTCCATGTCGGGCATGCGCAGGTCGCTGACGACGGCGTCGAAGTGCGCCATGTCCAGCATCTCCAGCGCCACGGCGCCGGATTCGGCGGTGGCCACCTCGTAGCCGGCGCCCTCCAGCATGTCGCGCATCAGGCCGGCGATGTCGGTCTCGTCGTCCACCACCAGCACCTGGGCCAGGGCCGGCGCGTCGTCGCTGGTGGCCGCGGGTTCGACGGCGGCCACCTCGGCCGCGGCCGCGCCCTGCGGCAGGCTCAGGCGGAAGCAGGCGCCGCTGCTGCCGGCCTCCAGCCGCAGCTCGCCGCCGTGCGCGCGCGCCAGCGAACGCGACACCGCCAGCCCCAGCCCGGTGCCCACGCCTTCGGGCTTGGTGGTGAAGAAGGGCTCGAAGATCTGCTCCTGCACCGCCGCCGGCACGCCGGGGCCGTTGTCCGCCACCCGCAGCCACACGTGCGGCGCGCGGCCTTCACGCGGGCGTTCCACGCCGGTGGTGACGACGATGCGGCGCACGCCGTCCTGCGCGGCCAGCGCCTGCTGCGCGTTGATCAGGAGGTTCAGCACCACCTGGCCGATCTGGTCGGCGTCGCCCTCGATCACCGGCAGCGCTTCGTCCAGGTCCAGCTGCAGCGCCACGTCGTGGCTGCGGCAGGCGTAGGCCAGCATGTCGGCCGCCGCGCGGGCCAGTTCGTTCAGGTTCACCGCGCGGCGTTCGGCGGGCTTGCTGCGCGCCATGTTCAGGAAGGTGCGCACGATGCGGCCGCAGCGTTCGGCCGCCTCGCGGATGCGTGAGGCGTCGCCGCGCAGCGCCGGGTCGCTCAACTTCTCTTCCAGCAGTCCGGCGCGGCCCATCACCACCGCCAGCGGGTTGTTCAGCTCGTGCGCCACGCCGGCGAGCAGGCCGCCCATCGCGCCCAGCTTCTCGCTCTGGCGCAGGGCCTCGCGCTGGCGTTCGATCTCGTGCTGGGCCTGGCGGCGTTCGGTCAGGTCGACCATGGACGCGGTGAAGTGCACCTCGCCTTCCATCTCGGTGCGCCACAGCAGCATCTCCACCGGGAACTCGCGGCCGTCGGCATGCAGCGCGGTGATCTCCACGCGGCGGCCGATGAAGCGCTGCCGCTCCCCGGCCACCAGCTGGCGCAGGCCGGCGGCGTGCTCGGCGCGGTAGCGCTCGGGGAAGAGGCCGGTCACGTCGCGCCCCAGGGCCTCCTCGCGCGGAATGCCGAACATGGCCGAGGCGGCGGGGTTGAACTCGACGATGCGGCCGGCCTCGTCGGTGGCCACGATGGCGGCCAGCGCATGGTCGACGATGGCGGAGTTGAAGGCCTCGCGCTGGTGTTCGCGCCGCTGCAGCTCGCGCTGGGCGCGGAAGGTGTCGGTCACCGCGTCGACCCAGGTGCGCCAGCGCAGCGGCAGGCGCGGCGGCGGCGTCTCGGCATCGGCCGACAAGGCGCGCAGGTAGGCCAGCACGCGCAGCGCCGGCGCGACGAAATGGCGCGACAAGGCCCACTGCCCCGCCACGGCCATCAGCACCAGCGCGGCGGCGATCAGCGCGTTGGGCAGCAGGCTCTTCAACACCGCCGCCCGCAGCGGGCCCAGCGGCTGGGCCACCAGCACGCTCCAGGGCGCGCCTTCGCGCCGCGCGGCGGCCAGCCACCAGTCGCCGACGCTGGTCACCGCGCCGCCGGCCTGCAGCACCTGCCGCGCCGTGGCCTCGGTGACGCCCACCGGCAGGTGCTCGGCCAATGCGGTGGCCAGCGACTGGCGCTGCGAAGCCGGCGTCCAGCGCCGACCGGCGGGCGCGGCCAGCGGCTGCGAGGAATCGGCCATCACCTCGGGTGGGCCGTCCCCGCCGCGGCTCTTCTCGTTGACGATCCAGTGCCGCGCGCCGTCGGCCAGGGCCCAGGTGGCCACGCGCTGCTGCAGCGCATCCAGCCGGAAATCCACCGACACCTCGCCGACGTAGGCGCCGTCGACGATCACCATCGCGCCGTGCGAGACCACCAGCTGCCCGTGCAGCTGGCTGATGTCCGGCGAGCCCCACCAGGTGGTGACGGGTGCCATGCGCTGGATCCAGGCCTGGCTGGACGCGGTGGCCTGCACGCGCAGCGGGGCGATGCCGGTCATGCCCTCGGTGCCCAGGGCCTGCACGATGCGCGCGGTGGGCAGGTGCGGGTAGCCGAAGGAGGTGTTGGTGTCGGTGCCGGCGAACCAGGTCGCCTCGAAGCCGGGCGCGCGCTGGTGCGCGATGCGCGCGTGCTCGACGAAGAGCGCGGCGCGCTTGAGCCACAGGTCCGGCATGGCGCCGCCCTCGGGTGCGGCCCACCACACCTGGCCATAACGCGCTTTGTCAGCGTCCGACGCATCGTCCAGCGTCCAGCCATCGGGCTTGCCGCGGTGCTGGCGCGGCCCCAGGGCCTGGCGCAGGGCCGGGCCGGGGTCGGGGGGTGATCGCCAGTTGGCCAGCATCAGCGCCCGCAGGTCGTGCACATGGTCGGTGGCCGGGCGCACCAGCTGTTCCAGGTCCAGCGCGCGCTGCGCCAGCTTCAGGCGCAGCGCGGTCTCGGCCTCGTCCATGCGCTGGCGGTACTGCAGCGCGGTGAGCACCGCCAGCAGCAGCAGCATCGGCAGGGCCAGCAGCACGATGAGCCGCCGCGTGGCGGCCAGCACCGCCTGGTCGGGGCCGACCGCCCCGGTGACGCTCACTTCGCGCGTCACGCCGGCAGCGCCAACAGTGCCGACACGCCGGCGACCAGGTCAGCCTTCGAGAAGGGCTTGTCCAGCTTGGGGCAGCCGGTGGCGCCCAGGAAGTCGCGCGCGCCGGGCGACAGCGTGTCGCCGGTGATGAACATCATGCGGCCGGCCAGCGCCGGGTGCAGGCGGCCGACCTCGCGCCACAGTTCGGCGCCGTCCATGTCGGGCATGCGCAGGTCGCTGACCACGGCGTCGAAGCGGGCCGTGTCCAGCAGTTCCAGCGCCACCGCGCCCGATTCGGCCACCGCCACCTCGTGGCCGGCGGACTCCAGCATGTCGCGGATCAGCTCGGCCACCTCGGACTCGTCGTCGACGACGAGGATGCGCGAGCGCTCGGCATTCGCGGCCTCGTCCTGCGCCGCCGGGGCGCTGGCCGCGCCCGATTCACCGGACAGCGGCAGGCTGAGCCGGAAGCAGGCGCCGCCGAGCGGGGAGGCCTGCTCCAGCACCAGGCTGCCGCCATGGTCGCGCGCCAGCGAGCGCGACACCGCCAGCCCCAGGCCGGTGCCGATGCCCTCGGCCTTGGTGGTGAAGAAGGGCTCGAAGATCTGCTCGGCCAGCTCGCTGGCGATGCCGGGGCCGCTGTCGGCCACGCGCAGCCACACGCGGGGCTCGCGGGCGGGGCCGTCCGGGCCGGCGGCGCGGGGTGCTTCGACGCCCGTGCTAACAAGAACGCGGCGCGGCCCGTGCGCGGCGCTGAGCGCCTGCTGCGCGTTGACCAGCAGGTTCAGCACGATCTGGCCGATCTGGTCGCCGTCGGCATTCACTTGGGGCAGCTGGTCGGCCAATTGCAGTTCAAGCTGGATGCCGTGGCTGCGCCAGGTGTAGGCCAGCATTTCGGCCGCTGCCTGCACCAGCTCGTTGAAGGCCACCGGCGCGCGCTGCGTGGGCTTGCTGCGCGCCATGTTCAGGAAGGTGCGCACGATGCGGCCGCAGCGTTCGGCGGCTTCGCGGATGCGCAGCGCGTCGTTGGCCAGTTCCGGCAGGCGCTCGCACTTCTCCTCCAGCAGGCTGGCGCGGCCCAGCACGATGGCCAGCGGGTTGTTCAGCTCGTGCGCCACGCCGGCCAGGAGGCTGCCCATGGCCGAGAGCTTCTCGCTCTGGCGCAGCATGTCGCGCTGGCGTTCGATCTCCAGCGCGGCGCGCTGGCGTTCGGACAGGTCCACCAGCGACGCGGTGAAGTGCGGCTCGCCGCCCACCTCGGCCCGCCACAGCAGCATTTCCACCGGGAACTCGGTGCCGTCGGCCCGCTGCGCCTGCATCTCCACCCGCTTGCCCAGCAGCCGGCCCAGGCCGCCGCGGGCGATGCGCTGCATGCCGGCCGCGTGTGCGTCGCGGTAGCGCGGCGGGATGATGATGTCCTCGACCCGGCGGTTCAGCGCCTCTTCGCGCGGCACGCCGAACATGCTTTCGGCCGCGGGGTTGAACTCGACGATGCGGCCCACGCCGTCGGTCACCACCAGCGCGGCCAGCGCGTGGTCGACGATGGCGGACTTGAAGGCCTCGCTGCGCCGCTCGGCCGCGCGCGCGGCGCGCTGGTCGTCGAAGGCGCGGGTGATCACGTGGGCCCAGGGCTTCCAGCGCTGCGGCAGGTCGGGCTCGGGCGCCTTCGCATCGAGCGACTTGGCCTGCAGGTAGCCCATCACGCCCAGTGCCGGCTGGATGACGCGGCGGCGCAGCAGCGCCTGGGCGTGGATGAAGAGGCCCAGCAGCGCCAGGCCCACGATGGTGAAGGGCGCCAGGCCCGGCAGCGTCTGCGCCAGCAGCGCGCCATCGCCCAGCGCCACCACCAGGGTCCAGGGCGCGTCGGCCACGTCGATGGCGACCACGCGGTGCCCGGCCACGGCCAGCGCGCGGCCACCGCCACGCTGCGCGTCGGCCAGGGCCTGCGCGTCCAGCCCGGCGGGCAGCGGGCGCGGCTGGTCGAAGGCGCCCTTGGCGTCGGCCAGGCGCTCGGCCAGCACCTCGCCGCGGTCGTTGATGACCCACCAGTACATGTCCTGCAGCGGCGCCACCGGCCGCGCCGCGACGACGCGGGCGATGCTGGCCAGGCGCACCTCGGCGGCCACCACGCCGCGGAAGTCGTCGCGGTCGTACACCGGCGCGGCATGCAGCACGCGCGGGCCGTCGGCGCTGCCGCGCTGCACGGTGGTCCAGTAGGCGCGGCGCTCGGCATTGCGCTCGGGCGTGCCGTCGGCAAAGGCCGGGGCGGCATAACGCTTGGCGAGAGCGGCCGGCATCGAGGCGCCCGGTTCCTCCCCGACCAGCGCGGTGCTGGGCACGAAGGGGTAGTGCAGCAGCCAGCGATCGGGCCAGCCCAGAAACAGCGAAGCCGCCAGGTCGGCATGGCGGCTGTGGGCGATCTCGGCCGAGCGGGACAGCGCCTGCAGCAGCGCCATCACGCCCTCGGGCGGCGGCGCGCCGGCCTGCGGCCACAGGAGCTGCGCGCTGCCGGCGTGCAGCAGCGGCGGCAGGCCGTCCAGCGCATAGCCGTCGGCCTGGTCGGACGTGCCGCCCGGCTTCACCGGGCCGCGCAGCTGCAGCGCCTCGCGCAGCGCGCGCTCGGGTTCGTGCGGGGTCTGGCTGAGCTCGCGCTCGGCCACCAGGCGCAGGTCGGCCACGTGGTCGGCCGTCATGCGGGTCAGGACCTGCAGCGCGGCATGCTGCTGGGTGGCCTGGCGTTCCAGCTCGGCCAGCACGCCGATGCGCGCCTGCCAGGCCTGCCACAGCGCCAGCACCAGCAGCAGGCCGAAGAGCGGCGTGGCGATGAGCCACATCTGGCGGCGATAACGCCGTTCCAGAGCGTCCGCGGACACGTCGGGCGAGAGCCGGAAGCGGCCCGTCTCGGCCAGGCGGTAGCGGCCGGTGTCGTCGAGGCGGGGGCGTTCGGCGCTCGTGTTTCCGTCGATCGGACCGGGCGAGGCCTGGTCAGCGCGCGGCGACGTCGCCGGCGCGTGGGCGCTGGAAGCGCTGCGGCGGCTGCCCGCCGTGCGCGGCTTGGCGGCCGCCGCGTCCGGTCCGGACCCCGGGGTCATCCACCCGCTGCCGGCACGAAGACGTAGCCGACGTTGCGCACGGTCTTGATGACCTCGGGCTTGTCGGGGTTGCGCTCGATCTTGCGGCGCAGCCGCATCACGCGCAGGTCGATCGAGCGATCGAACACGTCCCAGCCGCGGTTGTGCGCCTGCTCCATGATCTGGTCGCGGTTCAGCGGCCGGTTGGGGTGGCGGGCGAAGAGGGCCAGCAGGTCGAATTCCGCCGCGGTGATGGGCACCTCGGCGCCGTCATGGCCGTAGAGGCGGCGTTCGTCCACGTCGAGCACGCAGCCGCCGAAGGCGATGCGCTTGCCCGGGGGCGCGGCCGGCACGATGGCGGCCGGGGCCGTGGGCGCGGCCGGTGCGGCTTCCACCGCGTCGCCCAGGCGGCGCAGCAGCGCGCGCACGCGGGCCAGCAGTTCGCGGGTCTCGAAGGGCTTGGGCAGGTAGTCGTCGGCGCCCAGTTCCAGGCCGACGATGCGGTCGACCGCCTCGCCGGCGGTGGTCAGCATCACCAGGCGCACGCGCGGGTGGGTGTCGCGCAGCCAGCGGGCCAGCGACAGGCCGTTCTCGCCGGGCATGTTGACGTCGAGGATCGCGAGATCAGGCAGCTCCTCCGCGATCATGCGGCGGGCGGCGGCGGCATCCGGCGCGGCGCGCACCACGAAGCCATGGCGGCCAAAGTACTCGGCCAGCAGCGAACGCAGCTCGGATTCGTCGTCCACCACCAGCAGGCGCGGGGCGGTGTCGGGCTGGACGGCGGGTGGGGTCATTGGGGCGGCTCCGGCGGCCATCACCGGCCGCGAAACACCAGAGCCGGCGACAACAGGGGTGGACGAGGCATGCATGTGGTGGCGGCGATGCTGGGTGGACCGAGTTTCAGCCCGGCTTCCGGCCAAGGCGGCCGGGGTTTCAATTGTTTCAGCAGCGAAGCCGCGGCGAAACAGGCCGGCGGCGGCGCTGCGGCATCCGTGCCGTCAGACCAGCATCAGCGCCGAGGGCAACGTGGCCAGCACCGCCAGCAGCACGGTGGCCGGGTACAGCACCGCCGAGAGCAGCCCGCGCAGGCCGCGCGGCGCGATCGACAGCGGGTCGGCATCGCCCTGCAGGTCTTCGGCGAAGGCCTCGCTGCGGTACAGCCAGCCGGGCAGGCCCAGGTCGTCTTCGGTGCAGCCGCTGGCGGCATCGAACTCAACGACGGGGGTGGGCATGGTCAGCGTGGCGGTGTTCATCGTGGCTCCTCTGTGCAGCGGGGCTTGGGCTGCATGGAAAAGGAGTGTCCGGGCCGGGGGTTTCAGCGTTGCGTCATGGCCGCGCCGCGGGGTTTCGTTTGTTGCAGCGGGCGCGGCGATTGCTAGAGACTTGGCGCACCGAGGCCGCCGCCGGGCCCGCCGGCCGGGGTGCCGAAGGTCAACTGCGGCCAGTTCGTCACGTTTTTCGAAGGGTGGACCGGCTGGCGGTCTGCTGCAATGAAGTCGTTGGATTTCTCGTCGTCAAGGAGGAGCGCCATGCCCGATCTGCCCTTGGACAGGATGTCGACCGAGCTGGTCCCGGTCGTCGCCCCGCCCGCCCGCGGCGGCATCCCGATCGCCAACCTGCGGCGCGTCTACCGCTGCGAAGACGTGGAGCGCCGGCTGACCAAGCTGCCGCCGAAGGAGCATGAATCGCTGCGCTGCACCTATGAGCGCATGCTCGAAAAGGGGGCGGAGCGCTTCCAGGTGAAGCCCTCGGGTCTCCCCGCGATGGAGCACCTGTACGACGAGCTGCCGAACTTCCACGAAGCCCTGGACGACATCCGGCGCCAGCTGGCGCTGTGCCAGGACAGCCGCGACGCACTCGAGATCACCCCCATGCTGCTGCTGGGCCCGCCCGGCGTCGGCAAGACGCATTTCGCGCGCGAGGTGGCGCAGCTGCTGGGCACCGGGATGGGCTTCGTGTCGATGAGCTCGCTGACGGCGGGCTGGGTGCTGTCCGGCGCGTCCTCGCAATGGAAGGGTGCGCGGCCGGGCAAGGTGTTCGAGACCCTGGTCGACGGCCAGTACGCGAACCCGGTGATGGTGGTCGACGAGATCGACAAGGCCCGCGGCGAGCATGCCTACGACCCGCTGGGCGCGCTGTACAGCCTGCTGGAACACGACACGGCGCAGAGCTTCGTCGACGAGTTCGCCGAGGTGGCGGTGGATGCCAGCCAGGTGATCTGGGTGGCGACCGCGAACGACGAGCGCTCGATTCCCGAGCCGATCCTGAACCGGGTCAACGTGTACGAGGTGTCGATGCCGGACCGCGACGCGGCGCGGGCGATTGCGCAGCGCCTGTACGCGTCGATCCGGGGGCAGCACGACTGGGGGCGGCGCTTCGAGCCGGAGCCTTCCGAAGCGGTGCTGGAGCAGATGGCGGGGCTGGCGCCGCGGGAGATGCGGCGGGCGTGGATGACGGCGTTTGGCAACGCGCGGCTGGATGGGCGGGGCGTTGTGGAGCTGCGCGACCTGCCGGAGGCGCATGGCAAGAAGTCGCCCATTGGATTTGTTCAATAGCGCTTGAAGTGCGCGTGGCGCGTGGCCGCTGGTCGGGCTCGGCCGGCGCGTTGTGCGTTGATGCGGCTCACTGCCACCCGGCCGGGTCTCGCCCCGGCGGGCGACCTACTTTCTTTGTCGGGCGACAAAGAAAGTAGGCAAAGAAAACGCCTGAACGTCCACCCGTGCCTCCGCACGCCAAGGCTTCCGACACGGTGTGTTCACCACTCCGGCGTTCTCAATACCCCGAACCGTCGGTCACCAGATTGGCACGT